>JALOMY010000269.1 GCA_025455225.1 Cyclobacteriaceae bacterium
CCTAATGCAGCTACGACTACCGGAATGCTGAAGAGCTTCTTGTAATCACCTGGTCTCATGAACAGAAATTTTAGAAAAATACAGGTCTTTTGGCAAAGTCAAAAACTACTTTGGCAACTGCAAAACCTTTAATGACCACTGATCAAAAAGTACCCCCTGAATTGGTAACTTCAGGCTATCATGAATCACTAAAAAACCTGTGTATGAAGAATTATTACGCAATGATTATGGGGTTTTTGCTGATCCTTTCGTTTACAGCAACTGCCCAGAAAAAAAGCTCATCCGCACCGGCTAAAACCACGGTTGCCTACGATGAGAAACTTTACAATGCCATGGAATGGCGAAGCATTGGTCCATACCGTGGAGGCCGTTCAGCCGCTGTTACCGGTGTACCCGGAAAACCCAATCTGTTTTACTTTGGAGCAACCGGTGGAGGCGTGTGGCGCACTACGGATGCCGGCAACAGTTGGGAAAATATATCCGATGGATTCTTTGGAGGTTCCATAGGTGCCGTTGCTGTCAGCGAATGGGATAACAACGTGATTTATGTGGGAGGGGGCGAAAAAACAGTTCGTGGAAACGTATCGTATGGTTACGGCATGTGGAAATCTGTAGATGCCGGTAAAACCTGGGCCCATATCGGATTAAAAGAATCGCGTCATATTCCACGGGTTCGTATACATCCAAAAAATCCGGACATTGTTTACGCAGCTGTGTTAGGAGATTTATTCAAATCCTCTGAAGAGCGTGGTGTTTATAAATCTATTGATGGCGGAAAGACCTGGAAGCGTACCCTCTTTGCCAATGCCGATGCAGGTGCAGTTGATCTTTGTTTTGATCCGAATAACCCGCGTATTATGTACGCCACGACCTGGCGCATACGCAGAACACCATATAGCCTGGAAAGTGGTGGTGAAGGCTCTGCCATGTGGAAAAGTACCGATGGGGGCGATAGCTGGACCAATATTACCACAAATAATGGTTTGCCAAAAGGAACATGGGGAATAGTGGGCATTTCCGTATCACCCGTTAACTCTAATCGTGTGTATGCCATCATTGAAAATGAAAATGGAGGTGTATACCGCTCGGATGATGCAGGACAAACCTGGCGAAAGATGAATGACTCACGCGACCTGCGCCAGCGGGCGTGGTACTACACCCGAATCTATGCCGACACAAAAGATGAAGATATGGTTTACGTTGTCAACGTTTCGTATCACCGATCCAAAGATGGAGGCCGTACATTCCAGTCATACAATGCTCCTCATGGTGATCATCACGATTTATGGATTGCTCCAGAAGATAACCAGCGAATGATTATTGCCGATGATGGTGGTGCACAGATCAGCTTTGATGCAGGTGAAAACTGGAGCACCTATAACAATCAACCCACGGGTCAGTTTTATCGGGTGATAACCGATAATACTTTCCCTTACCGGATTTATGGAGCGCAACAAGACAACACGACCCTGCGGATTTACCACCGTGTAGATGGTTTTGCAATTACTGAAAGCGATTGGGAAGTAACAGCCGGAAGTGAAAGTGGCCATCTCGCTCCTGATCCTACCGATCCGGATGTTGTTTATGGAGGTAATTACGGGGGTCTGCTTGAAATGGAGAATCACCGTACACACGAAACACGTGGTGTAAATGTATGGCCTAACAATCCGATGGGACATGGCGCTGAAGATATGAAGTATCGCTTCCAGTGGAACTTCCCGATCTTCTTTTCCCCGCACAATCCAAAAAAATTATACACTACATCCAATCATGTGCATGTTACCTACAATGGTGGGCAATCCTGGGAGACCATCAGCCCCGATTTAACACGGAACGATAAATCAAAACTGGGATCTTCGGGTGGTCCGATAACTAAAGACAATACGAGTGTAGAATATTACTGCACCATTTTCGCAGCTGGGGAATCACCATATGAAAAAGACTTTATCGTAACCGGATCCGATGATGGCTTGTTGCATGCCACAACCGATGGCGGTAAAACCTGGCAGAATGTAACACCGAAGGATATGCCGGAATGGATGATGTTCAACAGCGTTGAGTTTGATCCGCACACAAAAGGAGGTATTTATGTTGCCGGCACGCGATATAAGTCAGGCGACTACCGACCTTACTTGTATAAATCCAAAGACTACGGCAAAACCTGGACAAAAATTACAGACGGCATCGATGCAGGCCATTTTACCCGCGTGTTAAGGGCCGATCCCAAACGAAAAGGTTTATTGTATGCCGGTACTGAAACGGGTATGTATATTTCATTTGACGATGGCGCCAGTTGGAAACCTTTCCAGTTAAACTTGCCCATCGTACCTATTACTGACCTGACCATCAAAAACGACAACCTGATTGCAGCTACTCAGGGCCGGGGTTTCTGGTTGATTGATGATCTTACTCCACTTCATCAGCTCAATGATCAGGTTGTTGCGGGTGAGTCTTATTTATTCAAGCCGATGCCCAGTTATCGTATGGGACCGGCATTCAGCTGGGGACGTGCCCCGCGCACAGCCGGACAAAATCATCCGGGCGGAGTAATGGTACACTTTTATGTGAAAGATACAGTTAAAGCCCAGGTCAGCCTGGAATTCATGCAACCAGATGGTAAGCTGATTAAAAAGTTTTCTACCAAACCAGACTTGAAAGCAAAAGAAGAAAAGCTGGCACTTAAGCAACCTGGCATGAACAAGTTTAACTGGAATATGCGTTACCCGGATGCCGACCGGTTTGACGGTTTGATCTTATGGGCTGCTTCACTGAACGGTCCTCGCGCGTTGCCTGGCACGTACAAAGTGAAACTGACCGTAAACGGAAAGTCCATGGAAACTGATTTTGAAATACTCAAGGACCCACGTGCCTCAGCAACAGATGCCGATATGAAGGCACAATTTGATTTCGTTCAGGAAGTCATTGCCAAAGTAAGTGAGACACACTCGGCTATTAAAAAAATCAGAACTGCCCGCGAACAAATCAACCGGGCCATTGATCCCATCAAAGATCAAAAAGAGGCCATGAAAGATGTTCTGGATAAAGCAAAAACCATCCAGGATGGTATGAAGAATATTGAAGAAGCATTGTATCAAACCAAGAATCGTAGTGGTCAGGATCCGTTAAACTTCCCGATCCGCCTTAACAATAAACTAGCACACCTGAATTCATTGGCCGGTAACGGTAACTTCCGGCCAACCGATCAGATGGTAGAATTTAAGAAGGAAATCACTGCTGAAATCGACAAGCATCTTGCAGCCCTGGATAAAATCTTCAAAGAAGAGATACCGGCATTCAATGCCCTGGTGAAGCAGAAGAACATCGATGCTGTTGTATTGAAAGACTAATTTTACTGCTTAGATAAAATGAAAAAGCCCGGAAGATCCGGGCTTTTTTTATAGTTTGATAATTCGCCTGCTGATTCCATACCAGGCAATTGGACCAATTAGTGGTAACAAAAAAATTACCACAGTCCACAGCACGCGTTTTTCCATTGATGTTTCCCGCTTCCAGACATCAATAATGGCCAATACATCTATAATAAAAATGAGAATGACCCACATTCGGCCCATATGACTAATTAATTGGATTCAAGAATTTTAAATAGCTCGTCAAGATTTGGCGTTATAATTATCTCGGTTCGTCTGTTCTTCTGTTTATGCTGAGGCGTATCATTAGTGGCAAGAGGGACATACTCACCTCTTCCGGAAGCCGTTATTTGACGGGGTGATACACCAGCCTTGGTTAATATCCTTGTGATAGCGGTTGCCCGCATAACGCTTAAATCCCAGTTGTCTTGCATGTATTGTGATTTCCTGGAAATGGGCACATTATCGGTGTGACCTTCAACCATAATATTCAAATCACGTTGATCTTTGATTGCTTTAGCCAGTTGTTGTAAGGCAGTCACTCCCTTGCTATCCACTTCAACACTTCCGGATGCAAATAATAGTTGTTCAGCCAGCGACACATAAACTTTCCCGTTCTTAACATTAACTGTCAAATCATTCTCTTTAAAATTTAGCAGGGCATTGGTTATTTTATTCTTTAGATCATTTACTGCTTTATCTTTGGCTGCCAGCACGGCTTCCAGTTCACGGACTTTTTTCTCGCGTTCCGCCAGGCTTGTGCTGAGCGAGTCGTTCATCCGGTGGGTTCTTTCCAGGTTACTTTGAATTGCCAGCAACTGTTCTTGCTGCTGAGCCAGATCACGGTTTAACTTACCGCTGCTGGAAACCAGATTTTTATAATACGTGTTAAGTTGTTCGTATTCCTTATTGAGTTCGGCCAATCGTGCGTTTCGGTTTTGTAAATCAGCCGAGAGGTTAGCTGTATCAGTCAATAATTTGGCAACCTGCTCATCCAATTCTTTCAATCGGGCATTAGCCTTTTCCTCAGCCAGATCGGCCTCCATTCTCACCTTTTGAGCTAAAACATCATCATATTTTTTCTTGGTGACTATACACGATGACAGTACTGTACTAAGCAGAATAAAAGTGATTGTATATTTCATAGTTTAAAAAATTAATGAAGTAAATATCGACAGATTTGATTCAAATAAAAATTCTCATTTGTATTGGCATCAATTCGTTAAACTGTAACTTCAACATATAAAGATCAACTGATATGGAAGGAATGTTAAAGCCAGATGCATTTAAAAACAAAACCATAATCATTACAGGTGGCGGAACCGGTTTGGGACGCTCCATGGGGAAATACCTGCTGGAGCTGGGCGCCAACCTGGTTATTACCAGCCGTAAAAGAGAGGTGCTGGATAAAACAGCATCTGAACTGAAACAGCAAACCGGTGGAAATGTATTGGCCGTACCGTGTGATGTTCGAAAGTATGAAGAAATTGAACAAGTAATCCGCGAAACTGAATCAGCTTTTGGCCAATTACATGGCGTAGTGAACAATGCAGCAGGCAATTTCATCAGTCCTACTGAAAGACTCTCCCATCGCTCATTTGATATTGTAGTTGATATTGTTTTAAAGGGCACTTACTACACAACGCTTGCTGCCGGTAAAAACTGGATTGATAAAAAACAACCGGGTGTTTTTCTGAATATTGTTACTACCTATGCCTGGACAGGGTCAGGATACGTTGTTCCGTCAGCCTGTGGAAAAGCAGGAGTTTTAGCCCTTAC
>JALOMY010000036.1 GCA_025455225.1 Cyclobacteriaceae bacterium
AAATAAACACTGTTCATTAAAGTTACGTTACTTTACATCATCATGAAAACAACCGAAAAAAAAGAACGCCATAAGGAAGAATTAAAAAGAGATATCCTGGTTGCTGCCAAACAACTTTTCAATGAAAAGGGATATGAGGCAACATCCATTCGGGCTATCGCTGAAAAAGTTGATTACTCCCCTGCCACTATTTACCTCTATTACAAGGATAAAAATGAAATTATACATGCGTTGCACCAGGAAGGATTTAAGTTGTTGGTCAGCCACTTCAAGGTTTATGAAGTCATTGAAAATCCCTTTGAACGGTTAAAAGCCATGGGGCGGGCATACATTCAATTTGCCACACAAAATCCTGATTTATACCGACTTATATTCGTTATGACTGAGCCCTTGCAACATGTTGAAAACTGTGGTCTGGTCGATTGGAATGAAGGCGACCGGGCATTCGACATCCTGGTTAAAACGGTTTCTGATTGCCAATCGGCCGGATATTTCAAGGGCATGGAAACAGGACGGGTTTCTTTTGTGATTTGGAGTACAATGCATGGATTATGTACCCTGCGCACCAGCGGTCACCTGGGGCACGTTGGTGCAGCGAAAGCCAGCGGTCTGGATCTGGATACCCTGATGATGGGCACATTTGAAATGTATGTTCATATGCTTGAACGCTTACGGTAAAAATTTTTGATAAACACTAAACACTGTTCATTATGAAGATGTTGCGACTTATTATAGTTCTAATCAGCATCCAATTCGGAAATCATTTCCTGGTTTCGGGGCAAACCGTACTCGATACCTACATAGATGAAGGTCTGAAGAACAACCTGGTTCTGGAACAGCGAAACATCAGCCTGGAAAAGGCCATGTATTCCCTAAAGATCGCCAACGGACTCTTCTCCCCCTCCTTGAAATTGATTGGCGATTTTATCAGTGGTGATGGCGGACGCAGTATTTCTTTCCCAGTCGGTGATTTGCTGAATCCCGTCTATGCTACGCTGAATCAACTCACCGGTAGCGACCAGTTTCCGCAGATTGAAAATGTTACCACAAACTTCTTTCCGCGTGAATTTTACGATGTGCGGGCCCGCACCTCCATGCCGATTTTTAATACCGACCTGATTTATAACCGGAAGATCTCGCAGCAACAAGTCTTGCTACAGGATTATGAAGTGGCTATTTACAAACGCGAATTAATCCGGAATATCAAAATGGCTTACTTCAATTACATGAGCGCCCGCGAAGGCGTTGCTATTTATGAAAGCGCGCTCACCCGGGCGATGGAAGGAAAACGCGTGAACGAATCCCTCCTGGCCAACGGTAAAGGGTTACAGGCTTATGTTCTGCGTTCGCAAAGTGAGATCGAAAGTATTAAAGCCCAATTGACAGACGCTGAACGTCAACTGGAAAACTCACAACTCTATTTTAACTTCCTGTTGAATCGCGATCCTTCTGAAACCATTCTTACAGATTATTCACCTGAAGCTGACCTTTCGCGGGCCGTATTGCTGATTGGTGAGACACCCGACACACAACAACGGGAAGAGTTATTTCAACTCAAAACCCTGCAGTCGCTTAATGAAAACATAGTTTCGAAAAACAAATATTTCTGGGCTCCTCGTCTCAGTGGTTTTCTGGATATCGGTGCCCAGTCTGAGAACCTGATCTATACTTCGCAAGCGAATTTTTACCTGTATGGCTTCTCGCTGGAGATGCCCCTTTTCAACGGCTTCACCAACCGTAACCGCATCGCCCAATCCCGATTGGAAGTAAAAAATTCAGAACTAAGTTATCAGCTGGTGCAACGCCAGTTGCACATGAGTTCGCAGGTTTCAAAAAATACGCTGATCAGTGCCTATCAGAATTATCAGTCGGCATTAAAGCAATTGGAAGCAGCTGAGAGTTATCAGCGCCTGATCGAACGGGGTTACAAAGAAGGCGTTAACACCTTTATTGAAGCTATTGATGCCCGTAACCAATTAACCAGTGCGCAACTTTCGGTTAACCTGAACCAATACCGCGTACTCATTGCGGAAGCTTCACTTGAACGCGAAACGGCCAGTTATACATTACGCTAACCAACAACATGAATTCCAGTAAAATCATGAAATACACTATTCTATCCTTCATAAGCCTCATCACACTTCTTCAGGCTTGTACTCCTTCTGCTGAAAAGAATGGCAACGGTATTCCGCGTCTGGATGTAATACCGGTAAATACCATGCCCGTGCAGCGAGAAGAAGTGAGCATGGTCATCCGCAGCAGCGGCATTTTCACCACGGATGATGAGACTTACTTATCCTTTAAAACCGGAGGTGTTATCGATAAGATTTATGTCAAGGAAGGTGACGCAGTTAAGCAAGGGCAGGTTTTGGCCCGGCTCAACCTTACCGAGATTGATGCCCAGGTTGCACAGGCCAAACTGGCTTATGATAAAGCAGTTCGCGATTTTAAGCGTGCCGAAAACCTGTATAACGACAGCGTGGCCACTACGGAGCAATTTCAAAATGCCCGTACCGGCCTTGAAGTGGCTACGCGCCAACTGGAAGCAGCTAACTTTAACCGTACCTATTCGGAAATTAAAGCCGTAGCTAATGGCTTTGTGTTACGAAAAATGGCCAGCGAAGGCCAGGTAATCGGGCCCGGCATACCGATTCTTCTTACGAATGGTGCAGGTGCCAATCAGTGGAAGATGAAAATTATGGTGAGCGACCGTGAGTGGGCTATGATTCAACCTGGTGACCGCGCCTCCATCACCACCGATGTTTTACCCGGACAAACCCTTACAGCCATCGTTACCCGAAAATCAGAAGGAAGTGAAACTCTTGGTGGTTCCTTCTCAGTTGAACTTTCTTTGGAAGGCAACGTCACCGGCCTCGCTGCCGGACTTTATGGTAAAGCCGACATCCAGGCTTCGCGAAAAGAAATGTACTGGAAGATACCGTACGAAGCCTTACTGGATGGTGATGCCCAATCTGCCTTTGTCTTCATCACCGATGACGGCAAATCCGTTCGAAAGATTCCGGTAGAAGTTGCACGCCTGGAAAAAGACGTGGTTTACATCCGTTCAGGACTTGAAAATGTTACCAACCTGATCGTTACCGGCAGTGCCTACCTGCGAGACGGCTCAACCATTGAAGTCATTCAATAATTCACTGAAATACGAAATCAAAATTCAGTAATCCGAAATCGAGAATCCTCATGAACATCTCCGAATACGCAGTAAAGAATTACCAGTTCACGTTAGTGATTTTTTTGATGATCATTGCGCTGGGTGTTACCACCATTATCAACATGCCGCGCTCGGAAGACCCGGAACTGAACGCCCCGCAATATCCCATCGTGGCCATTTACCCGGGTGCCAGTCCGAAAGACATGGAAGAGTTGATTGCTGAGCCGCTTGAAAGACGCATCTCCGAACTGGAAAACATCAAACGCATCAAGACCACTGTTGGAGATGGGGTGATGTCAATGGCCGTGTACTATACATACGACAGTGATGTGGATGAAAAATATTCGGAACTGGTGCGTGAAGTCAATGCCTTGCGGAGCGAGTTGCCCGACAACCTGGCTTTGCTTGAAGTACGCAGGGTGCAACCATCGGATGTTAACGTAGTGCAGGTGGCATTGATTTCTGAAAATGCTTCGCGCGACAAACTGAAATACTATTCTGAAACCCTTCGCGATGAGTTGGAAAAAATCAAGGCGTTAAAGAAAGTTAAGATACACGGCTTACCCGACCGTATTGTGCGCATCGATCTGCAACTTGAGAAGATGGCGCGTCTCAATATTCCGGTTGATGCGGTAATCAATAATCTTCAAAGTGAACTGGCTAATATCCCCGGAGGAAGCGTTGATGCCGGAACGAAGAGCCTCAACGTTAAGACCAGTGGCAACTTTCGTAATGCGAATGAAATCCGCAACACCATTGTTTTTGTTGCCGGAAACACCATTGTATACCTGGGTGACATCGCTTCCGTGTATGATGCGTACGAAGAAGACGTGCACATTACCCGGCTGAACGGTTACCGTAGTGTGTTTGTCACTGCTGCACAAAAACCGTTTGAAAACATCACGCGCACACAGGAAAGTTACCTGAAGACAATAGATGAGTTCAAGAAAACCCTGCCGCCCAACATAGATTTGGTTCACCATTTCGACCAGGCGGATAATGTGAACAAACGCCTCAGCGGACTGGGTATTGATTTTATCATCGCTATTCTACTGGTTTCCATTACCCTGCTCCCTCTGGGCAACCGTGCAGCACTTATCGTAATGATTTCTATTCCCCTCTCCCTTTCCATTGGTATTGTGCTGATGAATTTTCTCGGCTACACCCTCAACCAGTTAAGCATTGTCGGATTGGTCGTGGCACTCGGTCTTTTGGTTGACGATAGTATTGTGGTTGTGGAAAATATAGAGCGCTGGATGCGTGAAGGACATTCCCGGCTTGAAGCCACCATCAAGGGCACCAAACAAATTACACTCGCGGTTATCGGCTGTACCGCTACGTTGATCATTGCCTTTCTACCTCTGGTTTTTCTGCCTGAAGCTTCCGGAGATTTCGTACGAAGCCTTCCGATGGGTGTTATTACGTGTGTGCTGGCTTCCATGTTGGTTTCATTAACGATCATTCCCTTTTTATCGAGCAGGCTTCTGCGTGAACAACATGGACATCCGGATGGTAACATGTTCATGCGGGCGTTGAAGAAACTCATTCATGGAAGTTATTCAAGGGTGCTTGATAAAGCCCTTGCTAATCCGTGGGCAACGGTAGTTGTTGCCGTTACTGTATTTGGTGGTTCCTTGATGCTCTTCCCGGTTATCGGTTTTAGTTTATTTCCGTCCAGTGAAAAACCCCAGTTCATGATCGATATCTCCACGCCCCTCCAATCGAGCCTGGTTTATACCGACAGCATTTCCCGAACGGTGGAGAACGAACTGAATGCTTATCCGCAAATTCAATACTTCGCAACCAACGTTGGCAAGGGAAATCCACGTATTTACTACAATGAAATTCCCTCCAACGAGCGAACCGACTACGCACAGCTCTTTGTGCAATTGCAGCCTAATACCTCCAGTGGTGAGAAGCTGGAACTGATTGAAGCATTACGCGAAAAATGGTCGCGGTTTCCCGGTGCCAAAATTGAAGTGAAAAACTTTGAACAAGGCCCGCCCATCAGTGCACCGGTGGAAGTCCGCCTTTTTGGTGATAACCTCGACACGCTGCGCACCCTCGCTGCACGCGTTGAACAAGTGCTCGAGCAAACCGATGGAACCATTTACGTTTCCAACCCGGTGGCCTACCTCAAATCAGATATTAAAGTTGATGTGAATAAAGACAAGGCACAGATGCTGGGCATACCGACCATCGCCATCGATCGTACGGTGCGCCTGGCAGTTGCCGGTTTATCCATCGGTAAGTTTGCCGATGAGAAAGGAAAAGATGTGAAGATCCTGCTAACCAAAGGCAATACCGGAACACCTACTCTTGAAGCACTGACCAATCTCTATGTCAACAATCAGCAGGGCCGTGCCATACCCTTGTCGCAGGTAGCGAGCCTTACGTTTGAGGCATCACCGGTTACCATCAGTCATTTTGATAAAATGCGTATGGTCTCCCTCACTTCCTACGTGAAGAAAGGTTATCTGAATAACGATGTGATCGCAGCGGTGGAAAAGACTATGAAGGAAATGGACTTGCCGGAAGGTTACTCCTTTACCATGGGTGGTGAAGCTGAAAGCCGGGAAGAATCGTTTGGTGGATTTACCAGTGTAATTATAGTGACTGTGTTTCTTTTCATTGCCGTATTGATCCTGGAGTTCCGAACCTTTAAAAGTACGCTCATTGTGCTGTCGGTAATTCCATTGGGTATTGTTGGGGCCGTTATAGCATTACTGGTTACCGGTAACTCATTATCGTTTGTGGCGATAGTGGGATTAATCGCCCTGGCCGGGATTGAAGTTAAGAATACCATCTTACTTGTTGATTTCACCAATCAATTGCGCGAGCAAGGGATGAACATTGAAGATGCGATTCGTGAAGCGGGTGAAAAACGGTTCTTACCGATCATCCTAACATCCCTAACTGCGATTGGTGGTTTGTTGCCGATTGCCTGGTCGTCTAACCCGTTGATCTCTCCCTTGGCGATTGTGATTATTGGTGGATTGATTAGCTCAACGCTTTTATCGCGGGTGGTTACTCCGGTGGTGTATAAGTTGATTCCGCCCAGGGTTAAAGAGTTTTCTTGAATGGATTTGGTGTAATAAAATTTAAGTCTTTCTCATTCTGGAACAAGCGGATACTTGCGCTAGTTTAGTGAAGAACACCAACAAAGGCTAGATTACTTGTTGCATTAAAAATTCCGTTCACTCCGTTGTCTATCATTGTTTGGGCAACACAATAAACTTGTACTCATAAGGGACCGAGACTGTGTCATACTCAACGCGACACCTGAAGTTGTATAAACCAGGTTCTACGGGCGTATAAAAATAGCCATCTGATTTTTGTGGGAAATTATCCGGGCCAAAACTGCCGGTTATGGTGGCAGGAGTTGGCTCAGAAATAATTATCTTATAATTCGCTTTTCTCACAATAATATCTGCAACAAACTTTTCACCTATCTTCAAAGTATCACTGTTGATTGTGACATCGCAACAAAGATTTTCAAGGTACTCAATCTTGATGACACCAATTATCTCTTTCTCATCACGGCTTAAGACGTAGTAGGCCGGGCCATTAATTCCGTTAAGTTCAACTTGCTTGGCCAAATCCACATCTCTTCTATTACAAGCAAAAAGTGAAAGAAAACAAATTACCAATAAAAAACTACTAACCTTGTACATACCGTATTATATGGTTTGAATTCTATGAATTAATCGGGTGGCCTCAACTTTCAGTCCTCGCAGAGTCTCCCGCAGGGGACTCTGCGCTCTTGCCCCTATTGGGGTTCTTCACCAACAAGGATTTTTGTGGTCTACACATCATCAATATAAATAAATCACTCACCCACTCAACATAACTCATCAAAGTAAATTGAGGCATTGGTATTCCGTTTAGCAGTCTATTAAACATTCAGTCCTCGCAGAGTCTCCCGCAGGGCCTGCCTGCCGCAGGCAGGGACTCTGCGCTCCCGTGCTGCGCATCTCATCGCCCCTCATATTGTCGTTGTTAAATCAACATCTTTCAATTCCATAAAGCTCGTAACAGGGTAAACCCCCTGCTCACCATTATAATAAAACCTGGCTGAGCTATGGATATACTCCCATGGATAATTGACCAGGTTCCATTTTCCACGACACGGATTCTCATGAATATAATGTAGCTTTTGTTCGATAAAATCATCGGTATAACATTCCTTCCAATCGAACGAAGGTTCAAATACATCGTGAAGCTTTCCGCGTTTTCGCTCTGTCTTGTTTACGCAGGAAGCAAGTTCGATTAACAGGTTACTTTCTTTCCGCTCCTCAAGGAGCCTGATCAGTTCATAGGCCATGAAACGCTTTCCGTTTCCTACAATCATATTGATTGACTTCCCTTCGGTATTTCGAAATCCAATCATTGCATGCAAGTGATTTGGCATAATTACATAACCTACGATACAATGTGCCTTGGACTTCAGGTGGTCAAACCAGTGGTAAACTGCTGAATAACCGTCAGTAATTGAAAACAGGTTATTCCAACCCCGGCAGGTAAGTGTTATAAAATAGATGCCACTATTTTCGGGGATAGCATTGCGTACGTTCATGGTTCATGAAGATAATAAATTTCTATTTCTATTATCCGTTAACCATCTATGTGTTGATACCGCAGAGTCCCGAAACGGAGACTCTGCGGGGAAGAAAGTGAAGAACACCAACAAAGGCTAGAGAGGACAGACTAAAGAATCCTTTACAAATTCTAATGCTCATAATTACAATCAATTTGAAATTCAAATTCATATTCACCGTT
Organism: Cyclobacteriaceae bacterium; assembly: GCA_025455225.1. Lineage (GTDB taxonomy): Bacteria > Bacteroidota > Bacteroidia > Cytophagales > Cyclobacteriaceae > UBA2336. The sequence goes on from JALOMY010000036.1 coordinate 7,949, forward strand.
GACAACGAACCGAAATGAATTTAAATTTTTGGTAATCTTGTCCTTAACTTTTATGTGCTCAAAATCTTTATCGTTAGCATCTGGAACAAGTAAAAGTGTAAACGATTTGTCGCCTTCTTGGATTACTACTGTTTCAAAAGAATGATTCTCTTTGTCTAAAAATTTATTAATTACAACACCCGAGGTTAGATGAGCATGAAAAAGTTCTTCATGCATTTTACATATATCAGAAGTTTTGCCAACTGTAAGCAGAATAATAATCATTCCAGCGATTGCAACTAACATGAAATATGTTTGCCATTTTCTAATTACCATAATTTATAAAATTTTATTTTACCCATCTCACCCTTGTTGGTGCCTGCCTGTGGTAGGCAGGTTCTTCACCAACAAGGATTTTTGTGGTGTACTTAATTACAATCAACATAAATCATCCACCAACTAAACATAACTCGTTAAGGTTTATTGATGAATTAGTACTCTGTTTCGCAATTCATTCTATATTGGTACCGAGGTTTAATACCAGATCAATCTGATCCTAAAACAACACCTGGTACAACCACGCGCCCAGCAAACCACCAATCACCGGTCCCACCACGGGCACCCAGGCATAACTCCAGTCCGATTTACCTTTACCGGAAATAGGTAACAGGAAATGCGCAATGCGCGGCCCCAGGTCGCGGGCAGGATTAATTGCAAAACCGGTGGTGCCCCCCAAGCTCAGGCCAATCGCAATGATCAGCAAGCCCACCACCAGCGGATTTAATCCTTGTGTAAATTCATTGGCCCCGATAAACAATAAGCCCAGGATCAGAACAGTCGTAGCTATGATTTCACTGATGAGGTTGCTTGAATACGAACGTATGGCCGGTCCGGTACAAAAGATACCCAGCTTACCGGCTTCGTTGTCGGTAATTTTCCAATGCGGCAAAAAGTGCAACCAAACCAAAACAGCACCTGAAAATGCACCTGCAAACTGGGCCAGTACATAACCGGGTACCAGTTCCCATCCAAAACTACCCGACCAGGCTAGGGCCAGTGTTACAGCCGGATTTAAATGAGCCCCGCTGATTTTCCCTACCGCATAAATGGCGAGGGTAACCGCCAAACCCCACCCGATCACTATGGTTAACCAGCCTGCATTTTCAGATTTGGTTTGTTTCAACACAACAGCGGCCACTACGCCATCACCGAGCAAGATGAGAATGAGCGTTCCGAGGTATTCAGCAAGATAAGGAGACATTGGATTAGCGTTCAGTTTGTTTTAACTTTAAAAACCGGCATTTAAAATACGCTATTGCCCGTAAAAAACCTTCTCCTAATTTTGCAGCCTTTCAAATCAAAATGGAGCAAGAGAACCTTAGTCGCTGGGTCGAACAGATCGCCAAAGAACTTTCCCTCACGGTAAAGCATGTTAATGCGGTTGCCGAATTACTTTCCTCGGGATCAACCATTCCGTTTATATCGCGCTACCGCAAAGAAATGACCGGCAGTATGGACGAGGTCATGATTGCCACGATCCGCGACCGGATTGAACAGCTCCGTGAACTTGATAAGCGCAGGGAATCCGTTCTTGCTTCCATTGAAAAACAAGGTAAACTCACCCCCGAAATACTTGCGGCTTTGGTCAGTGCCCAGACACTGTCGGAAGTGGAGGATATTTATCTTCCGTACAAGCCCAAACGAAAGACGCGTGCCAGTGTGGCAAAAGAAAAAGGACTTGAACCCCTGGCGCAGAAATTATTCAACCAGGAACCGGGTACTATCGAATCCTTCGCCAACGCTTTTGTTGATGTTGAAAAAGGTGTGAACAACCTGGAAGAGGCATTGGAAGGTGCACGGGATATAATAGCCGAATGGTTAAGTGAAAATCCGGAGTCAAGAAAGAAACTGCGCGAATTATTCTGGCGTGAAGGTGCAGTCCGTGCCCGTGTAATCAAAGGCAAAGAAACAGAAGGTCAGAAATTCAAGGATTATTTCGATTGGAACGAACCGATTGCCCATGTTCCATCACATCGTTTGCTTGCGTTACGAAGAGGTGAAAAGGAAGGTTTTCTAACCCTCGACATGATACCGGAAGATGATTCGGCCATTCAACTGCTGGAACGATTATTTGTAAAAAATGCCAACGCAGCTTCTGAGCAGGTTTCACTGGCCATCAAGGACGGTTATAAGCGCCTGCTAAGGCCATCCCTAGAAACAGAGATCCGGATGGAATCGAAAATGAAAGCCGATGAAGAAGCGATTAAAGTGTTTGCTTCAAACCTTAAGGAATTATTGCTGGCCGCTCCGCTCGGACAAAAAAATGTATTGGCCCTTGATCCGGGTTACCGCAGCGGTTGCAAGGTTGTGTGTCTTGACCGCCAGGGTAAACTTCTCCATCACGATGTGATTTATCCGCACGAGCCGCAAAAACAAACGGCACAGGCATCTGCCTTGATCAAATCACTTTGTGATAAGTTTGATATTGAAGCCATTGCCATCGGTAACGGAACAGCCAGCCGCGAAACGGAAGCGTTTGTAAAAAGCATCGGGTTGCCGCATAAGATCATCGTAATGATGGTGAATGAAAGCGGAGCCTCCGTCTATTCGGCTTCTGAAGCGGCCCGCGATGAGTTTCCCGATAAGGATGTAACGGTGCGTGGTGCGGTTTCCATCGGCAGGCGTTTGGTTGATCCACTGGCTGAACTGGTAAAGATTGATGCCAAATCGATTGGTGTAGGCCAGTATCAGCATGATGTGGATCAGGTTAAACTCAAGCAGGGCCTCGATGATGTGGTGATCAGCTGTGTGAACTCCGTTGGCGTTGAAGTGAATACGGCCAGCAAGGAATTGCTTTCCTACGTCTCCGGTTTATCTCCGGCTCTCGCTAAAAACATAGTTGAGTTCCGAAATCAGAATGGTCCGTTCAAAAGCCGGGAAGAGCTGATGAAGGTGAATCGTTTTGGCGAAAAAGTATTTGAGCAGGCAGCCGGTTTTCTTCGCATTCATGAAGCTGAAAATCCATTGGATGCAAGCGCTGTGCACCCGGAAAGCTATGCTATTGTGAATCAAATGGCCAACGACCTGAAATGTTCCATTAAGGATTTAATGACAAGTGCCGAGCTGCGCAGGCAACTCGATCTTTCCAGGTATGTTTCAGAAAAAACCGGTTTACCTACCCTTACCGATATTGTTACTGAACTGGAGAAGCCGGGCCGCGATCCGCGAAAAGTATTTGAAGTATTCACCTTTACAGAAGGTGTAAATACCATTGAAGATCTGAAGATTGGCATGAAACTACCGGGAATCGTAACCAACGTAACCAACTTCGGAGCTTTCGTTGATGTTGGGGTTCACCAGGACGGCCTGGTGCACATCAGCCACCTTGGAGATAAGTTTATTAAAGATCCGAAAGAAGCTGTTTCCGTTCAGCAGAAAGTCATGGTTACGGTAGTAGAGGTAGACGTTGCAAGAAAACGCATCGGCTTATCGATGAAAAGTAACCCATTTGCAGATGCAGTGCCTGTAACTAAAAATCAAGGAGCCAGCCATCCGGGTAAATCCATAAAACCCAATAAGCCGGGAGGTAATAAGCCTAATAAGCCTAAACAAAAGGAACTGACCATGGAAGAAAAGCTGGCGCTGCTTAAGGAGAAGTTTAAACGCTAACACCTGGAGCCGGTAAAGGCTGCACGCTGTGCTCGTTACAATTCCAGTTCAATTGTCTCGCCAACACCAAACGCCTTACCACCGGATGACCCTTCGGTCTTACTGGTATTCTTTTTAGCTACCTTTTTCGACTCACCTTTTTCGGTTTGCTTTTGCCCACTTTTTTCGATGGGTTTTGGCGTTTCGAAGAGGCTTGCTTGCTCGGCTTTTTGCTTTTGCTTTTTGGGACTGCTTTCGGCTTGGTTTTGCTTTTGGCTTTTGGGCGATTCGAAGAGGCTTTCTTGTTCGTTGGGCTCCCCTTCTTTTTTTTTTGGCGACTCGTTACCCTTGATGGTCTCGGTCGCCTCTGTATCATCGTCAGCTTCGCTTTGAAGTTGATCTTCCGGTTCGTCCGGCAAATGAACCTTCATTACCTTGTACTGGCTGAGCCGGTTGCCAAGCGCCTTCCATCCTTTCACATCGATGATATCTTCCAGGTTGACCACCTCGGACACCTTCTCTTTCGACTTTCCTTTGATTAACTCAAGTTCAATTTCAGGTGTTTCACTGGTCGTTACGAGGACCAACCGGGAACCGATGGATTCGGAGATAAATCCGAATTCTTTGTCGGCTGTGCTGGTTTCAACCAAGAAACGTTTAACCATATGCTGCTTTGACTCCCCATCGATGTATATGGCTGAGATTACTTTCTTTGGATTAAACTTCTCTACCATCAGGGTCTTTTCCGGATCGAACCTGGTGGTGAGGTCGTAACCAGTAATTCGGTACGAACCGTTGCGCATGAAAGTTATAAGCTGATCATCCCCATCAAATTTGCCCAGGTATTTACCGCGGCCATCTTTATTAAGCTTCCCGGCATCGGCATCATACCACAAACTCAATTTGCTGAGGGTTGAGGAACCTGCCCGTACAAAATCAACTTTTCGAATCGGATATTTGGTCAGTGTATTTCCACGCGCTCCGCGGCCTTTTACTTCCAACTCGGCAAAGTCAAATTCAAAGATCTTCTTACGGGCCGTACTGGATTGCGACAGTTTTACTTCCACTACCTCTGCCTCACCGTTCGGGTTACCCGAAACATAGTGGACCCTAGAATTAGGGTTACCCTGGGTTAAATCATACTCCTTATCGCGGATAACGCCCGGCATGGTAAAGCGTTTAACAAATCCTTTACCGGTCTTGCCATCGGAATAGATCAGGTTATATACCATGCGGTCGTCTCCTTTCTTCCAAACACCCACGTAAAGAATGTCCTTTCCCATAAAGGCTTTCTCTGAAATTCGGCTCACCAGGGCTTTTCCATCTCTTCGTATAGCAATAATGTCATCCAGCTCGGAGCAATCGCAAATAAACTCATCGCGCTTTAATCCATAGCCTACAAAGCCGTCAGTACGGTTAACATACAGCTTCTGGTTAATAGCGATAACTTCCACAGCTGTAACGGATTGGAAGCCCTTGATTTCAGTTTTTCGCTCACGGCCTTTACCATACTTATCCAACAGATTCTGGTAATAGGAAATGGCGTATTCTGTAAGATGTTTCAGGTCGTGCTCCGTTTCCTTCAATTGCTTTTCAAGGTCTTTCAATAACTCATCGGCTTTGAAGGAATCGTATCGGGATATTCGCTTGATCTTGATCTCCGTCAGACGCACAATATCATCCGTTGTGATCTCGCGGTAAAATTTCTTCTTGTGAGGCTTCAGGCCCTTATCGATGGTGCTGATAACTTCTTCCCAGCTTTCGCACTCTTCAATGTCCCGGTAAATTCGATT
>JALOMY010000270.1 GCA_025455225.1 Cyclobacteriaceae bacterium
TTTTGATGCCGAGGTTTTCGGCTGCCAGGCCTGTCATCTTATAGATGGCAGTTTCAAGGGGCATAACTTTTTGTTCGCGCACATAGCGACCCAGCACCCGGGTAAATGCGCCATGTCCGCGTGGATGGCCACCCATGGAACCATCGGAACAAATTGAACTGTGTTCCCATCGCAGGAAGTTGATAATATCTTCTTCGCTCATGGACTTTGCCACTATGGATCCACCCTCCTGTTCGCCTTCACGAACAATTCGCATCAACGCTTCAGCGGATGATTCATTATTCATCCGGCCGATCTCCGTTACGGTTTTTCCCTCGTAGTTTCTATTGGCAGGGAAGCGCGTGATTACGGAAGCAGAAGGATCAAACAACTCCTCTGCCGCAAAACGGGCACTGCTCAGGTTGGTAAAATCCTTCTTCGGAAAAAGAACACGTGGCGTTGAACTCCACATGCTGTAGGGATAAACATCAGCTGTGACATTAACACCCATATGACGTGCGCGCTGCAACTGCTGAAGAATAAAATCCGATTTACCCCACTTGCTGCGCATGGCAATTTTTATGTGCGTTACCTGTACGGGTATTTTCGCTTCTCTTCCAATATCCAGCAATTCATTGACAGCATCTTCGAGGTGAACATCTTCACTGCGAATGTGACTGATGTACCGCCCGCCCTTTTCGGATGTTACTTTTGCCAGTTCAATTACCTCATCACGACTAGCATAAAAGGCGGCTTCGTATTCAAGACCGGTAGAAAGTCCAAGGGAACCTTTATCCAGTTCATCTGCAATAATTTTTTTCATAGCATCCACTTCCTCATCCGTAGCTTTTCGCAATACATCACCTTTCATAACTTCCTCGCGTACGCGGGCATGGCCGGTAAACGAGGCTACATTTACCGAAACAGGACGTTCTTTCACTAATAAGGCAAGCGAATCCATTGGGGTTGATCCGCCATCCTGACCAACCACAATCGTGGTGATGCCCTGGTTGGTGGCTGCAATACACGATGGGTTATCATTCAATCCCCAATCATGGTGACTGTGGCTGTCGATGAAGCCAGGCGCCAGCACATTTCCTTTTCCATCAGTAACCGTTTCACCGGGTAACGAAGTGAGGTTGCCTATATCGACTATTCGTTTATTGATAATGCGAACAGCTCCGGTGAATGCCGGTAGACCTGTTCCATTAGCGATTCTTACATTCGTGATGAGGTGTGAGACCGGAAGCGAAGCCTGCTTCTCTTCCCAGATATCCCGCAGCGGCTGGATTCCTAATCCAAGTGAACCATTCGTCAAGATAATAAGTGTCTGATTCTTATTAATATACCGGATGATCTCGGTGCTGAATCCTACCCACCCACCAGAATGGGAAACCACATTGCCGGGATCATCCACGAACCAGCCAAAACCATACTCATGCTCATCGCCCTTATTGAGTTTACCTCGTGTAATGGCCTCTTCAAACGTAGCTTTCTTCACCAGCTTTTCGGTATACAAAGCCTGGTCCCATTTGTACAAATCTTCAACAGATGAATAAACATTTCCATCGCCCATCACGCCATCGAAGCGAAGCAGGTCATTCAATACCGGTTTACCTCCTTCATACCGAAACCCGAAAACACGCGACTTCGGATACGACTTCATCTTCAAGGTATAGATGTAGGTATTGGACAGCTTAAGCGGCTTCACTATTGTTTGCTGAAAAAATAAATCGGGAGACTGGCCCGAAACCTTTTCGATAACCGATGCAAGCAAAATATAATTGGTATTACAATACTGCCATTTCTCACCCGGTTCAAACAATAAAGCCGGTTTTTTTCTTGCCAGTAAATCAACCGCCATGGCATTGGTGAGCGTATCCAGCAAGTTCATATCACGATCGGCCAGGTCAAAATATTCAGGCAAGCCAGAAACCTGGTTCATCAGGTGACGGATGGTGATGTTTGTATAAGGAAATGAAGGCAAATACTTTTTTACTGCATCGTCATACTGAAGCTTACCCTGCTCTTTCAGCATCATGATCATCATGGTATAAAATTGCTTCGATACAGAAGCCAGGTTAAAGGAAGAAGCCGTGGTTAACTTCTCACCCGTTAACGGGTTTGCGATACCAAAAGATTTCTTATAGAGCGTTTTTCCTTTTTCGCCAATCAACACGGTTCCGTTAAACATGTGTTGCTGGTGAAGATACGTCAGTACAGAATCGATTCGTTGAATTTTGGGTGATTGTGAGTATACTGCCGTTAGAGGAAGTATCATCAGAATTAAAACAAGGATGCGCATGCTTCAAGATTTTGTAACAAAAAAGGAGGCCCGGTAACAGCCTCCTTTAAAGGTAGAAAAAACAAACAGGTGAATCAAAATGCAATACCGATCTTGTATGAGAGGGTGCTGACTTCTGAAAAATTGTATTCCACTGCCACCCTTACCAGAGCTAATTTTAACACCGCACCAACCATCCCTTGTGCGCCAACAACATGCTCATCATCCAGTTCAACGGCTGTCGTTTTTTCATGCGAGTTCGACAGAAAAGTTGAGACTCCAACATAAGGTGATATTGTAAACCGATCCGAACGAATCAGAAACTCCTTACTGGCCAGGAAATCCAAACCCATTACATTCAGATTGAGATCTTCAGGTCCATACATCGATACGAAATTAAGCCGGGTGGATGCTGCCCAGTTTTTTTCAACATTATTAACCAGGCTGTACTGCAACTGGGCGCCCCAAAATCCATAATTCGCACCAATGCTTCGCGTCCAGTAAATACCCAGATCTAATCGATCGGTTATACCAGCCCTGAAGGTTAACCCAGGGATGGGAAGTCGCGAGCCCTCTTTCAACCAATGCGCTGAATCAGGATGAACAAATGTGTCGTTCCATGCATCATCAGCATCATCAATGGCGGTATTCCATTGCAGCAGAGCAATCTCAAAATTCTTTTTTCCCATCGGTTTCGCATCGATGAGCGGGCGAAAATACGCTACCAGCGCAGCTTCCCTTGTAAACTGATGCCAGGATTCCTGAGTAAGTGTAGAATCGAGTTGAAAGGAGCATTCCTCCCATCGTGGATTAACATGCAGTTGTACATTATCATGCTGCCCATGGTCATGCTGGCCGTATCCAAATTGGGAAATGTGACAAAGCCCGATTACGATAACAATTAAATTGTAGTTTTTCATAAAATGATTGTTTGAGTTGTTTGGTTTGCCGGTTAACCATTATGTCGGTCAACCGGGTTATGACCGCCTTAACGGGCCAATGTTCTACTGAGAACGTGGAAATTGGCTTGAAAATGACCGTGCGTGAGGGCTGACACCCCAAGTCATGAAACTTCCGCTACCTGAAGCAGTTCAGAAGGAGATTTACCGGTAACCTTTTTGCAATACCGGTTGAAGGATGACTTGGAGTTGAAGCCACATTCCTGCGCCAGGGCGAGCAAGGTATATTTTCTACTTTCAGGCATGGAAGCCAAACGCTTAAACTCCTCGATCCGTAACGTATTGATATAATCATAAAAGTTCTTCCCCTCGCGCTCATTAATAACCTGCGATAAATGATTTGGCTGGGTATTCAGGCGTGAAGCCAGTTCTGACAGGGAGAGTTCACAATCCCGGAAAGGTTTTTCAACCTTCATTAAATTCAACAGATCATGGTGAAGTTTCGCAGAGCCTTCCTTACTCAGACCGGATTTAAGGTACTTGCGACTTTCCAGTGCATGGTCGATATACTCATGGTCAGACTCTTGTGTTAAATGAGGTAATATCTCTTCACTTTTATTGGCGGATATATCAAGAGAATAAAATATGCCCACTTGTCGCATACCAAAAAATCCGATGAACAAAATAAAAAGTACGACAGCCGTAAAAATCCATTTATCATTACCCACGATCACCAAAACCCATATCGCACCAATCCAATAAATCAGGTATTGGAGCCATTGAAGATTGATTTTTTCAAGGGAAGAAAATTGATGTACGATCGATTGCCGATGCTTTCGAATCACCAGGCTGGAGAGCGTTACATACAAGAGGCCTGAAATAATGTTGGCAACATGACGGATCTTATTGAAATTTTCATATCCGACACCCTCATTCTCGATTATAAAAAGCTTTTGATCAACCGGAAGAAGAATAAAGGGAATGAGGTAGAGAAAAGTCAGGGCAAATGGCAAAAAATGGAGAAGAATAGTAACCGTTGATAATTTACGGTTAGTCAACGTTCGGGTATACCAGTAAAGAAACGGACCATGTACAAGGGGTAAGGCTAGTCCAGTACCCCATATTTCAAAGTATAGTTGCGCTTTTGAGAAATAAAATAAAAGCAGATGAATGGATATAACCAGCAACCAGACTGAGAGAATAGTATCAGGCAT
>JALOMY010000037.1 GCA_025455225.1 Cyclobacteriaceae bacterium
TGATTATGAATATCCTCTTGAATTGGCCAGGCTCACTAAAAATCAAGGAGCAACCCAATACCTGATTATAACAGCACTGGGCTCCGATGCGAAATCCGGAATCTTCTACAACCGGGTGAAAGGTGAAGCTGAAAAGGCAATTGAGGAAGTGGGGTTTCAATCCTACCATATTTTCCGGCCTTCCTTGTTGTTGGGCGATCGTACCGAAAAACGGGCCGGTGAAGGTGCGGCAACTGCTGTGTACAAGGCATTGGGATTTTTAATTCCCCTGAAATATAAAGCCATTGATTCGGGTAAGGTGGCAAGGGGGATGCTTCATTTTGCCAGGCAAAATGTTCGCGGAATGTTTATTCACGAATCGAAGGAGCTTCAGCAGTTTTAGGTTGCGTGTGATGCAAGGGTTCGTACGGTAATTCTTTCTTATTGATCAGCGGAATTTTCTCCATCGAGATCACTTCAATCATCGGTATCCCGAAGTCTTCCACTACTTCGCCTTGACTTGCCGATCGTAGAACGTACCGAAATGCATGAGTTCACCTTTCAGAGTGCTGGTATTTTTAGTGGTAACTACATAACCCAGGATGGTGACAACGGTACCCAGCTTGGGCAGCAATTCACGGGCGTTTGTATTGCCATAGTCGTTGGTCGCTACCAGTTTAAACGGATCGCAGAGCGGGAATCCCAGCAACTCAATTTCATCGAAGGCATCTTCCAGCTCGTTACGTTGCAGTGCGGGTAGGGGATATTCATTCGGTTCGGTATCAAACAACTCGGAAGTGTTTTTCATATGATTGCGGGTGTTGCTGTAGTAGAGCAAGGCTTCCCACAATAATTTTTGTTTTGATTTGCCAGTGAAGCGAAACGCCCCTACGCGGATCAGCAGGCGTACCTGCTCGAGCCCGGCCGGGATTCTGCGCATGAAATCATTCAGGCTTCGGTAACGTCCGTGCTGTTCGCGTTCCAGCGCAATGTGTTGGGCTATTTTTGTTTCCAGGCTTTTCAAATGAATAAACCCGATGTAAATCTGTTTACCGTAGATGGTGGTAAGGTAATCGCTTTGGTTAATGCAGGGTGCTGCAATGGAAGCACCATTCATGCGGGCTTCATGAAAATAAAACTCGGTTCGGTAGAAGCCGCCAAAGTTGTTGATTACACCCACCATGAACTCCAGCGGGTAGTGTGCTTTCAGAAATAAACTCTGATAGCTTTCAACAGCGTACGATTTCGAACCATACCCGTTCAATAACAGGTTCCGGATATTTCTGCGAACGACAATTTTCAAAGAACTTATCCTGCACACGCCTGAACTCTTCCCGCGACCGGTACTTACCCGACATGCCCCTGCGCAGTACATCTGCTTCGGTTAAGGAGAGTTTGGCAAAATGATGCGCTACTTTAATCACATCTTCCTGGTATACCATTACGCCATAGGTTTCGCGCATCAGGTTATCCATTAACGGGTGGATAGCCTCGTACGTTCCTCCCTTTCGCACGGTGTGGAAGCGTTCAATGTAAGCCCGCATCATACCGGATCGTGCTACGCCTGGCCGGATGATGGAACTGGCGGCTACGAGCGTGAGATAATCTTCACACTGAAGCTTACCCAATAACATGCGCATGGCGGGCGACTCCACATAGAAACAGCCCATTGCTTTACTGTTGCGCATCAGGTCTTTGATTTTTTCATCTTTTTTAAAATCGCTGAACCGATGAATATCTACCTCGATACCCTGGTTGCGTTTTACATGCTTCACGGTTTCTTTCAGGTGGCCTAACCCCCGCTGACTCAGGATATCAAATTTGTAGATACCCATGTCTTCCGCATTGTGCATTTCAAAGTGCGAAACCGGATACCCTTTCGGTGGAAGTTCCAGTGCCGTATAGGCATGAATGGGTTTTTCGGTAATTAGTACGCCACCGGCATGAATGGAGATGTTGGCGGGCAGGTCTTTTATTTTATCCGCATAGCGGAAAATCAGTTCGGTAATGTGATCGCGGTTTCTGTACCGATGGGGTTCTTCTACGATGGCATCAATTTCAGCTTTCGGCAAACCGAATACTTTACCGAGTTCGCGCAGTACCGATCGTTTCTGATAGGTAACATGCGTACCCAGCAAGCACACATGATCATGATCGTGCGTGCTGAAGAGATAGTCGTATACTTCATCGCGGTTATCCCAGGAGAAATCAAGATCGAAATCAGGAGGGGAAGATCGCTCCATATTCAGAAAACGTTCGAAGTACAAGTCCAGCTCAATGGGATCTACATTGGTGATGCCCAGGCAATACGCCACCACACTGTTAGCCCCGCTGCCACGGCCTACATAATCGAAGCCGCGTTCTTTCGCATAGCGGATGAGGTCATAAGCAATGAGGTAGTAGGCACAAAAGCCTTTCTTGTTGATGATGTTGAGTTCGCGTTCAAAGCGTTCCCGTAAATCCGGACGGCTTACATCATAGCGGCTTTGAAACCCTTCCCACGCATGGGTAACCAGAAAATCCCAGTCGGCCTGTGGTGATCCGAGTACGGTTTTTTTGTTCTTATCGGCTTTCAGGTCGAAGTGAATGGAGCATTGCTCCATCAGCTTTTTGGTAGTGCGGATCAGTTCCGGGTAAGCCCGATAATGAAACTCCATTTCTTCCTCTTTCATCATCACCTCTTCCGGGTGTGCCTGTTCGTGAGCCGGTAACTTGCTTAACAGCGTATTGTTATCAATGGCGCGTAACAGCCGGTGCGTGTTGAAATCGGTTTTGGAAGCAAACGTTACTGGATGAAGGATGACGAATTTTTCAGGAAACTCCTTTCGGGCGGTGTACAACGCAAACTGGTTAAGTTGATGTTTGCGTATGCCGATGAATTCGTTGGAGCGAAGCTGTTCGGGTTCTGTTTTTCCGAACGGGTAGATCACGAAGGTATTGTCAATCACCGGGGCCCGTTCGGGGAACTTCTTGTTTTCGTGATTGTGGTGGGATAGAAAGCGGTTGATCTTTTCGAATCCATTGTTGTTTTGTGCAAGGATAATGTACCGCAGATCATGTTCCTGCCGGAATTCAATGCCCACCCCGATTTCAAGTTCACAGGCGTTTTCGCCTGCAAGTGGTGAACCCGGCTTGCGTTCTTCACACAACCGCAGCATTTCAATGTACGAGGCGGTGTTGTTGATTTCAGTAAGGATCAGTTTGCGTACACCATACTTCTTTGCTTCATCAAACAGCTTGTCGACCGGCAGGGTGCCGTATTTGAAACTGAAGGCGGTATGGCAGTTGAGGAACATATATAACCTAACCTAGGCCTGTGTCCTCACAGGCCATCTATTCATTTCTACTCTTGAATCTTTGTCTCAAAGACGACACGAGTGATCTGTGGGGACACAGATCACAGATTTAAAATCTTTTCCGGTAATGCGTGATAATCCCAAACTCATCTTCACCGGTTTCATAAAAACGGGCAGAAGACCATTTGTAATCTTCAGGCTTTCGTACCAAGTTCCAGTGCTCCTGCAATGGATTCAGATGGATATAATCCAGCTTTTGTCCAGCAACAGGTCGTGCCTTTATGTTAATAGCAAGTGGGTCGCGCTGCCAAAACCGATGGTTACGTTCAATTGTAACTTCCTGGTATCGGTTCAGTCCTTTAGAAGATTGCTCACGTAAGCGATCCAGAAATTGGTGACTGGTGAATTTATTAAAACTGGCATAGGGTGTTTCTTTGCCATTTTTATCGAGCATCTCCCACAGAATATGCAGGTGGTTTGGCATAATGACGAAACCGTAAATACAGATCTTTTTTCGGATGACTAATTCTTTCCAACAATTAATAACAATCATTTTATGTTGATCATCTTCAAGAAGCTTATTCCAGTTCTTTATGGTATCTGTCCAGAAGTATACTTCATTCAGAAGCATCTTTGAATTTCGTGTTCCATATTTCAATTGTTGAAGATTCATGTTGTTTGTCGGGTCTGTGAGGACACAGACCCGAATTTATTTGTATTGGTTTGTGCCCTCACAAACCAATTACCTCCCGAAACATATATCCTTATAATGCATCCACTTCTTGCCATTGCGGGCCAGCACGGTAATGCGGTCGCAGGTAAAATGCTGGTTGCTGTAGTTCAGTTCTTTCAGGTAGGGCCAGCACTTTAAGAAATCTTCGGCAGAGAGGTTTTTGGCAATGGTAATGTGCGGCACAAATGAAGCATCTTCCTTCACCAGGTTTTCAAAGATCTCGCAGATCGGATATTTGTTCACAATGTCCATGTAAATGGTGCGTTTCGATCCGTTGTAGAATACATTGAAATCTTTCAGGAAAACATTGAAGGCTTCAAACGATGCCGCTTTTTCTTCTACAAACTCCAGCATGTCCTCCAGATGCTCATCGTTGTACCTGAATAAAGGTATGCAGGCTTTTGTAAGGCGGTCTTCAAAGTCATGCCCGATCAGGTAGTGTACATCGTCTTTCAGTACCGCTACGTCACTGGCAATGTGGCGGGGAGGGGCGATGATAAAAAATAATTCCTGTACCGTGTTTCGGGTTTTAATCGCTGCTGGTCTCATGGTTCGTGTTGTTTTCATAATACGAACATATAACCGGTTTTTGACAATTAGTGTCATTCTGTTTTTCATCGCAAATTCCCTTTAAACATGTTCATTTCCATCCGCACCCTTCGGTTTACACCAATGGTGGTGGCGCGTACCAGCTTTTCTGATCCGTGTTTGTGTTTAATGCGGTCGATGGCTTCATACAAACGGATACCTTCCGCGGTATCGTCAAACAGGCTGATCTGGTGGTTGCCGTGCACCAGTCCGCTTAACCGAACACCTACCAGGCGGATCAGCATCCTGCGGTTGTAGAGTTTATCGAAGAGTTGCGTCACTGTGCGCAGCAGCACGTGGTCGGAAGAGGTATAGGGAATCTGTACCTGTTTGGTTTCCGTATCAAAATTCGCGTAGCGGATCTTCACGGTAACACATGAAGTGAGTTTCTTCTGCTCGCGTAACTGAAACGCTACTTTCTCCACCATGGCAATCAAAATGGATTTCAGCCGCTTCACGTCAATGGTATCATCTTCAAATGTGCTTTCGGTTGAAATTGACTTCTGTTCGCTGTACGGCACCACGGGTGATTCGTCAATACCACGCGCCTTATTCCACAACGCAATGCCATTCTTTCCAAACGCGCTCACCAGGAACTTCAGGGGCATCTCGCGCAGCGTAGCTACCGTGCGCACGCCCATGTCGTATAAGAAAGCCGATGTCTGTTTACCGATCATTGGAATTTTCTCTACGGCCAGCGGGGCCAGAAACTCTTTTTCTTCACCAGCCGGAATCTGCTTCTCCGCATTCGGCTTAAACTCGTTGGTCGTTACTTTCGATACGAGCTTGTTTACTGACATTCCCAGTGAAATGGGCAGTCCGCTTTCATGGATAATTTTCTTGCGCAGTTCACAGGCCCACTTAAAGGCACCAAAAAATTTGTCCATGCCGCTGGCGTCAATGTAAAATTCATCAATGGATGATTTCTCAAACATCGGCACCGAGTCGGCAATGATGTCGGTTACTTCGTGTGAGTGTTTGCTGTAAGCCTCCATGTCGCCCGAAATCACCAATGCATCGGGGCACAGTTGCATGGCCAGGTACATGGGCATGGCTGAGTGCACGCCAAACCTGCGTGCCTCATAGCTGCAGGCAGCCACTACGCCCCTGCGGCTCTGTCCGCCAATAATCAACGGCTTGCCCTTTAGCCGCTTGTCGCGCTTGCACTCCACCGCCACAAAAAAGGCGTCTAAATCGAGGTGTATAATGTTCCGGTCCACAGTGCGATATTAACTAAAAATATTAGTATAAAGTTTTACTATTAAACTAAATATTTTAGTTTTGTGGTGTGCTTGCCATAGCGCGCTGGAATTGTAGGTATTCCCGTAAAATCGGGACTACCTTCACATTCCTTTGTATTTATTTTGTGGAAGCCGTATGATCGTCAACAGAAACCTCAAACACCTCCGCCTCAAACACGAACTCACACAAAAGCAGTTCGCTGAAAAGCTCGGCTTAAAACAATCCGTCATCGGGGCTTATGAAGAAGAGCGCGCTACACCTCCATTGAACGTATTGCTTGACGTATCCAATCTTTTTAAAGTGAGTATGGATGTGCTCACCCGGAAAGACCTGGGTAAACTTCCTGAAAGGGAATGGAAGGCAACAACCGTTGCAAAAGAAGTATTGGCGATTACCGTAGATGCGTCCGGAAAAGAAAACGTAGAACTTGTTTCACAAAAGGCATCAGCCGGATACCTGGCCGGTTACCAGGATCCTGAATTTATAGCCGAACTTCCTAAAATTAATCTGCCGGTATTACCAAAAAACAGAACCTACCGTGCCTTTGAAATTCAGGGCGATTCTATGTTGCCGGTACAACCGGGTTCCATTTTATTTGGCGAGTATATAGAAAACCTGGATGGGATTAAGAACGGTAAACCGTATGTTCTCGTCACCCGGCAGGAGGGTATTGTCTTTAAACGCGTTTTTCGGTTTAGCGATGATGCCGGAAAACTTTTGGTGGTTTCCGATAACCGCCAGTACGAACCGTATTCAATTGCATCATCGGATATTCTTGAGATCTGGAGTGTGCGTGCATTTTATTCCACCAAACTACCGGAAGCTGATATGCCTTCCCCTCTTACTGATCAGCTGGCTCTGCATGTATTGCAACTTCAGGAGCAGTTAAAAGGCAATAAGATACGATAACACGTTCATGCTTCTTGAGCTGACCCTGTACCTTTGTGATTGATAATTTGACGGATGAACTCACCCGGTAACTTCACGGAGGGCACTGGGAATTTCCGTACTTTCGGTTTTCATTCTACTTATGATTGCCGTTATACAGCGTGTTTCTTCATGCTCCGTTGAAATTGAAAAATCCATCCGGTCATCCATTCAAAAGGGATTGCTTGTTTTGCTGGGTATTGAAGATGCGGATACACAAGAAGACATTGACTGGTTGGCCAGTAAGATCGTAAACCTGCGTATCTTCAATGATGCCGATGGTGTAATGAACGTTAGTGTAAAAGATGATGGTGGTGATATCTTGGTGGTAAGCCAATTTACCCTGCATGCCAGCACAAAGAAGGGAAACCGCCCATCGTATATCAAAGCTTCGAAACCCGACTTCGCTATTCCAATGTATACTAAATTTATCCACGCGTTGGAAACTACATTAGGCAAAGCCATTCACACCGGTGAATTCGGAGCTGATATGAAAGTGGCGCTTGTCAACGATGGCCCGGTTACAATAATTATCGACACAAAAAATAGACTATGAATAATCGTATTCAGATCATACAAGGTGACATCACTGAACTGGAAGTTGATGCTATCGTTAATGCGGCCAACAGCGGTCTGCGGGGTGGTGCTGGTGTTGATGGCGCAATACATCGTGCCGGTGGGCCAAGTATAATGGAAGAATGCCGCAAGCTCGGAGGTTGCCCTACAGGCCACGCAGTAGTCACATCAGGTGGAAAGCTTAAAGCAAAATGGGTTATTCATGCGGTTGGCCCGGTATGGAGCGGAGGTCATCAGCAGGAAGATAAATTGTTATCTGATGCTTACAAGAACAGCCTCCTTCGGGCGAAAGAACATCAGGCAAAATCGGTTGCCTTTCCGAATATAAGCACAGGTATTTACGGATTTCCAAAAGAGCGGGCTGCTGAAATCGCGTATAAGACGGTAAGCGATTTTCTGTCCCGGGATGAATCCATCGAATTAGTTATCTTCTGTTGTTATGACCGCGATAATTATAATCTTTACAGCCAACTGATGCAGCGCTGAACGTACATGGTTATTGCCCGGTATACAAAAATTGCAAACCCTACGCGATTGTTATGGATTGGATTGATTGTATGGATTTCGTTTCCATTCATACTTAGCGCCCAGGATTGCGGTACTTCCGGTTATATGCGCGGTCTTTATCAAAAGGGAGTAATCCGGGAATCTGATGCTGACTTTGAAAACTGGATAGGTACACTATTAAAGAATTCCAGCCGTTCAAAAAGTTCGGAGCGAAGTAAATCAAAATCGTATCGTGTACAGGTTGTTGTGCATGTTATTCACAATGGTGAGGCAGTGGGTACAGGTGCCAATATCTCCAACAGTCAGGTTTTTTCGCAAATCGATGTGTTGAATAAGGATTTCAAACGCCTGAACGCAGATGCAGCATTAACGCCATCCGATTTTCTCGGTGTTGCTTCTGGTTTTGATATCGATTTTGTATTAGCTGCAGTCGATCCGGATGGACTTCCTACGAACGGAATTAACCGGGTAAACGGAAACCGGGCCAGCTGGAGTCGCGATGAAGATGAGCTTCTTAAGTCCCTGAGTTATTGGCCTGCAGAAAACTATCTTAACATCTGGGTGTGTGATTTATCCGATTTCAGAGGGTATGCTCAATTTCCGCAATCTACATTGCCCGGTGTTGAAACTTCTCCGACTAATCGTCTTACTGATGGTATTGTGGTTGGGTACCGGTATTTTGGATCTGTCGATGATGGTAACTTTGCACTAAATACAAACTACAATAAGGGCCGAACAGCAACTCATGAAATAGGTCACTTTCTTGGTCTGCGTCATATCTGGGGCGATGAAGATGATTGCTCAGGTACCGATTATGTGGAGGATACTCCTCCCCAGGCTGGTAGCACAATTGGATGCCCAATCCATCCGCAATCCAGTTGTCCGGACGAAAATCCGGTAAATAAGATGTTTCAGAATTACATGGACTTCACCTATGATTTTTGTATGAACCTGTTTACTCAAAACCAGGTTGACCGTATGCAAATAGTTTTGGAGAATAGTCCGCGAAGAGCCAGTTTGTTAAATCCGCTTAGTCCCGAGCCACTTACTTATGACTTTGAAAAAATCTTCTCTCCAAACGGTGATGGAATAAATGATTACTGGCGATGGACCAATACACTTAAATATGACGGTTGCAGGCTCACCATTTTTAACCGTTTTGGTAAGCCGGTGTATGAGAAAGTTTCTTACGATAACTCGTGGGACGGACGCTCTTCGGATGGATTTATTCTCGAAGCAGGCCCTTATTATTTTGTGATTAAGTGCGATGGAACTGAAGACCTTCGGGGTGGTGTACGGATAATTCGTTAGTGATATGAAGATTAAAGAGTTTTGTTTAGCAGGATTAATTCTTGTTCCGCTGCTGGGTGCAGGACAAAACTCACTTGATTTCAGGCAATTTTATTCCAATCCGTTTTTATTCAATCCTGCTTATACCGGTGCATCAGGTTATACTGAATTTTCGGTTTCCTATCGTCAGCAATGGCTTGAATTTATTGATGCGCCAAGTTCTTCAGGTTTTAGTTTTCAGCAGCCCTTTAAGTCAAAGGCTTCCTTGGGTGTAAATTTTTATTCGCAAAACGCATTGTCTCTTCGTACTACGATTATTCAAGTGGCATTTTCTTACCGGATTCCCATTTCCGATAAAAGTTCATTTCGATTAGCCCTTAGCGGAGGCGCAGGCCTTAATGACCTCGATCTTGAAGGTCGTGATTACAGCAATGATCCGCTTATAATGCAAGCCGCACAAAACCAATGGTACCCGGCTGGCAGTTTTGGTATTTTATTTTCTACCGGTGAGCTCAGGCTGGGTATTTGTTTACCGACACTTTTTAATCAACAAGAAACAGGAAGCGGCTTTCTGGCAACTAACCGATATGAGCATTTACTGAATCAACTTTATTCGATACGATATAAAATCAAAACAACTGCTGAAACATGGTCACTTGAGCCTTATTTTCTTTATCGGTTGAATCGAGATTTTCAGAATTACTGGGATTCCGGTTTATTGATTCACGTTAAGGAAAAGCTGGGCATAGGTGCATCGTACCACCAGTTTAACGGAGTTGCCATCCTTCTGGCCATAAACACACAAGATCTTTCGATTGGTTATAATTATGAATTGCCAAATACGGAGTCTGTTTCTTCAACATCGCATGAACTTCAGCTTAGTATTAAATTAGGTAAACGATATTAAGTTGAATTATTTCAGTATCAATCAGGTATTTGGTCAGCCTGATTTTAGTATCTTATACCAGTTAATCAATCTCATGAACTTTTTTACTCGATTAAAGGCAATCTTAGTAGTTACAGTTGTTACGCATACATTAGGGTACGCACAGTATAGCTATGGAATCAAACCCATAGCATATGAGGCTTATACGAATTCAGTTAAGCATAATGCAAGCAATGAGCTGGTCAACCTTGAAAAATTTATACCCGGCATTGTACTGGATATCCGATATTCAACCACCAATAATTTTACGGATGAAAAAATTTACAACCTTGCTCGCGCCTATGCCCGCAGGCCGGTTGCTGAAGCGTTGAAGAAAGCACAAGCAGAATTTGCCCTACAGGGTGTAGGCATAAAAATCTATGATGCCTACCGACCTTATGGTGCTACGGTAAAATTTTATGAAGTCTACCGGGATACTACTTATGTGGCTTCACCCTATAAAGGCTCGCGCCATAACCGGGGCTGTGCTGTCGACATGACGCTGGTTGATTTAAAAACGGGTGAGGAACTTAAAATGCCCACGGAGTTCGATTCTTTTAAGAAAGAAGCATGGCCTTCAACCAAGATAAAGGATCCTCAAATCAAAAAGAACCGCGATCTCATCATATCGGTCATGGAAAAACACGGCTTTAAAGTAAATGCTTCCGAGTGGTGGCACTTTGATTTCATAGGCTGGCAGAAGTTTGACGTGATGGATATTGATTTTGAAGAACTTGAATAGACACAAGACATTTGACTTGAGACATTAGACTTTTTTTGTCTTGCTACTTACGTCTTACTACTTACGACTGAATTTATGACCATCGAACAAGCCCAACAGCAAGTCGACCAATGGATAAAAACCGTTGGCGTGCGTTACTTCAATGAACTCACCAACATGGCTATGCTCACCGAAGAGGTGGGGGAACTGGCCCGCATCATCGCACGCAGGTATGGTGAGCAATCAGAAAAGGAAAGCGATAAGGATAAAGACCTGGGTGATGAAATGGCTGATGTATTTTGGGTATTAATCTGCCTGGCTAATCAAACCAGTGTTAATCTCACCGAAGCCTTTCAGAGAAATCTTGAAAAGAAAAACCTTAGGGATAAAGACCGGCATCGGCAAAATCCGAAATTGTACTAGATTCCAATCCTACATGAGATTCATAATTTACTTAGTACTCATATTGTATGGGTTCCTACTTGCTTGTCAGCCACAGGATAAGGAGTATGCAGACCTAATTCTGATTGATGGTAAAGTTTGGACAGGAGACCCGAATCTGTTTAAAGAGGCGATTGCCATCCGCGGAAATAAAATCATGCAGATTGGCGCTACGCAAGAGCTGAGACCTTTGATTAATGAAAATACAAAGGTCATTGAACTTGATGGTAAATTGGTGATTCCCGGATTTAATGATGCACATATTCATTTTTTGGGAGGATCCATCGGGTTATCTGAAGTAGAACTTTCAACGGCATCCAGCCTTGATGAAATCCGGCAACGTATTTATAGGTTTGCCAGGGAGAATCCGGATCGAAGCTGGATAACCGGCAGGGGCTGGCAGTATACCCTGTTCCCCGGAGGAATGCCAACCAAAGAGTTTCTTGATACCCTGGCTATTGACCGTCCCGTATTTCTTCGTGCTTATGACGGGCACAGTGCACTTGCCAACAGCCGTGCATTGGAATTGGCTGGTGTTGACAAGGCTTTCAGTTTCACCGGGTACGGAGAAGTATTGCGGGATGAAAAGCATGAACCAACCGGTGCGTTAACGGAAAGCGCCCAGGGAATAATTTCGAAAGTTATTCCGCCTTTGACCAACGCGGATAAACTAAATGCCCTGCGAAATGGGATGAAGGTTGCCGCGTCCTTAGGAATCACCAGCATTCAGAATGCCGGTGG
The DNA here is from genome assembly GCA_025455225.1 of Cyclobacteriaceae bacterium. GTDB lineage: Bacteria > Bacteroidota > Bacteroidia > Cytophagales > Cyclobacteriaceae > UBA2336. Next base: position 11,967 of record JALOMY010000037.1, read on the forward strand.
TTCCGCTGATGAATTAGCCTTGTACGATACGTTGCTGGAGAAGGGAGAATTAACCTTGCGAACGTTAATGGCATTTTCAGTTGGACACGAGACAACCGAGGAAGAAGTTAACGAAATGGTGAGGTTACGGGAAAAAATAAGTAAGCCATCAATGTTAAGGGCATCGGCAGTAAAATTCATGCTGGATGGTGTTATTGAATCGCATACCGCTGCCATGCTAGAACCTTACAGTGATTATGCCGGTAAAGGAGTTCTCAGTATGCCGTCTTCCCGTTACCGGGAATTGGTCCGGTTAATGGATGCTTCCGGTTTCCAGATTTATACTCATGCCATTGGTGACGGAGCTGTACGTGAAGCACTGGATGCTTACGAGCAAGCTATTAAGGCAAATGGAACATCAGGTAAAAGGCATAGGATTGAACATATTGAGATGATTTCCGATGAGGATATTCCCAGATTTCATGCATTGGGTGTACTGCCTTCCATGGAACCGATTCATGCCGAACCCGGAACCATAGCAGTCTGGTCAAAAGCAGTTGGCGAAAAACGCTTACCTAATTCGTTTGCCTGGTCATCGTTACAGAAGAGCAAAGCATACCTGGTATTCAGCAGCGACTGGCCGGCTTGCATTAGCCTTGACCCACTTTATGGTCTTCACGTAGCTGTAACGCGTAGCACTCCGGATGGAAAGCCGCCAGGCGGTTGGGTTCCAGAGCAACGGCTTTCTGTTAATGATGCGCTTAAAGCTTATACAGAAGGAGGAGCTTATGCTTCCTTTGAAGAAACAAGTAAAGGAAAACTTTCACCCGGTTACCTGGCCGATGTAGTCGTGTTGTCACAAGATTTATTCAGCATCGATCCTTTATTAATCCATAAAACTAAAGTTGCTCTCACTATTTTCGATGGACAAATAATCTATAAGGATTCCACGTTACTCAATCCATAGTATGAAGTTTTTGAATTGTATTATTCTTGGTGCTGCATTCCTGTTTGGTTGTCAGCGTCACCCGGTTGCAGAGCACGTAGTGATCGGAACGATCTGGACCGGAAATGACCAGCAACCCTGGGCAGAGGCTTTTGCCATTGTAGGTGATTCGATCGTTGCAGTGGGATCGAAAATGGAGATCGACAAATGGATCGGACCTGAAACCGAGGTGACCGAATCATTTAGAGGTAATCTGATTGTTCCGGGTTTTATCGATTGCCATACCCATTTCATGGATGGTGGATTTGCCCTTTCTTCGGTTCAGTTGCGTGATGCTAAAACACCCTGTGAGTTTATTGAACGCATCAAAGCCTTCGCACAATCACAACCGAAGGGAGTATGGATTTTGAATGGAGATTGGGATCATGAAAATTGGGGAGGAGAACTTCCCTCGCGTGATTGGATTGATTCTGTAACACAGGATAACCCGGTTTGGATTAACCGGCTGGATGGGCATATGAGCCTGGCCAACACAGCTGCGTTGAAATCAGCGGGTATTGAAGAGTCAGTGAGACCGGTAGCAGGCGGAACCATAGTTCGCAATAGTAAAGGGCGACTAACCGGAATTTTTAAGGACAATGCAATGAGCCTGGTTGCACGTGCTGTACCCGAAGCCACAATGGAGCAGGAAGATGCAGCGCTTGAAGCAGCCATGAATTATGTGGCATCGCACGGTGTAACTTCTGTTCATAATGTCAGTGGTTATATGCAGGTGTTTGAACGTGCCCGCCAGGAGCAAAAACTGAAGACCAGGATTTATGCCGGCATGATGCTGGAAGAATGGAAATTGCTAAGTATCAAAATCAATGAGTATGGACGAGGTGATAAATGGTTGAGGATTGGGAGTTTGAAAGAATTTGTTGACGGTTCACTGGGTTCACACACTGCCGCCTTCTTTGAGCCCTATGCAGATGCACCCGAAGACTCCGGATTTTTTATTACACCGGAAAATCTACTTTACCAGCGAATCAAATCAGCAGATAGTGCGGGCCTTCACATCATGACCCATGCCATCGGTGATAAGGCCATTCATACCTTGCTCAATATCTATCAACGCGTGATGATTGAAAATGGCGTGCGCGACAGGCGCTTTCGAATTGAACATGCCCAGCATATTCATCCTGACGATATTCCGCGATTTGCTGAATTGGAAGTCATTCCAAGCATGCAACCCTACCATGCCATTGATGATGGCCGGTGGGCAGAAAA
>JALOMY010000271.1 GCA_025455225.1 Cyclobacteriaceae bacterium
TAAAAAGTTAGCTTCTGATATAAGGGTCTTTGCCAATGCAACTCGTGATTTTTCACCCCCGCTCAGGACTTTGATTTTTTTGTAAACATCTTCATCCGAAAACAAAAAACAACCCAGGACATTCCGGAGTTGTTGTTCGGTCTTTGCAGAACCGGCCTGTTTTAATTCTTCCAGAATTTCATTTTCAACATGAAGTGCCTCCAATTGATGTTGGGCATAAAAGGCCTGAATAACATTATACCCCAGGGTTCGGTTGCCTTCTACAGGTTCTGTGCCCGCGAGGATGCGAAGCAGAGTAGATTTACCTTTTCCATTGGCACCTATCAAGGCAATTTTGTCACCTCGTTCAATGGTAGCGGATGTATTTTTTAATATGGTCAGTGAACCATACGATTTTGAAACATGATCGAGTGTGATGATGTAACGGCCGGGTTGCTGGTTGAATGTAAATTTAAAATTAACCGCTGCGGTATCATCAACAACTTCTTCAATCATATCCATCCGCTCGAGTGATTTGATGCGCGATTGAACCTGGCGTGCTTTGGTTGCCTTAGCTCGAAACCGTTCTATAAAGCGTTCAGTCTGCCTGATTTTTGCTTGCTGGTTTTCATAGGCATTTTGCTGGATCTCCTGGCGCAACTCCTTTTCTTTCAGGTAAAAGGAATAGTTTCCTTCATAAGTGACTAATTGCTGTTGCGTTACTTCAACCGTTTTTGTGATAACATTATCCAGGAATTGACGGTCGTGCGATACAATGATGACAGCTCCATCGTAATTGCGCAGATATTCTTCTACCCATTCAATGGATGGCAAGTCCAGGTGGTTAGTGGGTTCATCAAGCATGAGTAACGAAGGCTTTTCAAGAAGAAGTTTGGCCAGCATAACGCGCATACGCCAACCGCCAGAAAACTCCTTTAACGGGCGATGAAGGTCAGCGGTAGTAAACCCGATACCTTCCAGAACTTCTTCAGCCTTTGATTGCATGCCATAACCTCCCAGGTGGTCGTATTTTTCCTGCAGCCGGGCAAGCTTTTCTACAAGTTCTTCACTGTACTCATTTTCCAGCTTGTGAATAATTACCTCAATTTGGCGTTCAAGGTCAACCACTTCCCGGAAGGCGCCCATTGCGACCGTTAAAATTGAGTCATTGGTCTGGTACGAAAGCAGGTCCTGATTCAGGAAGCCTAAGGAACACTCATTGCTTTTGCTGATGCTTCCGCTATCCGGCCTTAAATCCCCGTTAATGAGTTTTAACAGGGTAGATTTTCCACGTCCGTTAAGTCCAATCAATCCGATTTTGTCTTTCGGTTTGATAAACATGCTGGCATTTTCATATAAGGCCCTTCCTCCGATGAAATAAGTCAGATTGGTAATGGAAATCATAGGTGCAAAGATAAAATCTTACAGCGACATGACTGGTCAGCCGCTTATGAAATACGGATTTTAAATCCTCCTGATAAGCTCTATCTTCCGGCAAAATTTGAATTCTATGCGCATTATTAAACTAACTTTCTTGTTCGCGTTGCTGCTTATTGTATCGACACAATGCACCAATAAGACAAAGACTTCGGAAGAAAATCCAGTAGAAGCGACTTTGGTTGCTGAAGAAGGAGGAGAGCCCGCCCTGAGCGATTACCAGAAAACTCTACCCCTGGATAAAATTAAACTTCCGGCTGGTTTTAAAATTGAAGTTTATGCAGAGGTGAACAATGCCCGATCGATGGCCATGAGCCCTTCGGGTGTCTTGTACGTAGGAAACAGGGATGGAGACAAGGTTTATGCGGTAAAGGATACCGATGGAGATTTAAAGGCCGATAAGCGGTGGACCATTGCTTCAGGATTAAACATGCCGAACGGAGTAGCGTTCAAAGATGGCGATTTGTACGTGGCTGAAGTAAGCCGCATATTGAAATTTCCGGCCATTGAATCGAAGCTAGCCAATCCTCCGGCTCCGATTGTGTTGAATGATCAGTACCCTACTGAGACACACCATGGATGGAAATACATCGCATTTGGTCCGGACGGAAAACTTTATGTTCCCGTAGGAGCACCCTGCAATATCTGTGAATCTAAAGATGAAATTTATGCTTCCCTTACCAGGATAAATCCGGATGGAAGCGGACGCGAAATTTTTGCGAAAGGTATTCGGAATACAGTTGGGTTTACCTGGCACCCTCAAACAAAAGAACTTTGGTTTACTGATAATGGACGCGATATGTTGGGTGACGACATTCCTCCCTGTGAGCTGAACCGTGCGCCCCAGGCCGGAATGCATTTTGGTTATCCATATTGCCATGGAGGTACAATTAAAGATCCAGAGTTTGGTAATAAGCGTCCGTGCAGCGATTTTACGGTGCCTGCACAAAACCTGGGCCCACATACAGCTCCTCTTGGATTAAAATTTTATACAGGATCCATGTTTCCTGAACAGTACCGCAACCAGTTATTTATTGCAGAGCATGGATCATGGAACCGGAGCAAAAAAATCGGGTACCGTGTTTCATTGGTCAACGTGGAGAACAATTCAAAATCAACCGGATATGAAACATTTGCAAGCGGCTGGTTAGATGATGCTACTCAAAAAGTTTGGGGAAGGCCTGTTGATGTACTGATTCTTAATGATGGCTCCATGCTGGTTTCCGATGATCAGGCTAATGTGATCTACCGGATTTCCTATCAAAAATAAATTCACTCAATTCAGGATACTGTGGCTAAAACAGGCCGGTATCCTGAATTCATTTTAAATTTTCACATCGCAGTAACCGGACGTAAAGAAAACGCTCGCAAATGCATCCTGTATTATTTAAAATCGGAAGCATAACAATTTACAGTTATGGCTTTTTAATTGCTTTAGGTGTGGTATTTGGAGTAGCATACCTGGCCTTTCGGGGTAAAAAAGAGGTTGCTCTGACTTTTGATCAGGCCAACAATTTGTTCTTATTGATTTTCATTGCTGCGTTAGTTGGAGGTAAACTTTTTCTGCTCTTTGAAAACACATCGCTTTACCTGAACAATCCAAAACGTTTGCTTACCGGAAGCGGCTTCGTGTTTTATGGATCTTTTTTATTTGCTGTTCCAACCATGCTTTGGTATTTCCGGAAGAATAAGTTGCCGGTTTACCAGATGCTTGATATCATGGCAATCGTTACCTGCCTGGTTCATATGTTCGGTCGGGTAGGATGCTTCATGGCTGGTTGTTGCTATGGAAAACCTACCGATAGCTTTTTTGGTGTAGTATTTACCGATCCGGCATGCCAGGCTAATCCATTGAATACGCCATTGTTCCCGACTCAGTTGATGGAAGCTGGATTTATTCTGGTTGTCATGTTATTTCTTCTTTATCAACGGGAGAGAAAGCAATTTCAGGGTCAACTATTCCTGCTTTACTTAATGCTGTATGCTGGGGGACGTTTTGTACTGGAATATTTTCGCGGTGATGCAGTTCGCGGTTTTATTATCGAAGATTTTCTATCCAATGCCCAGTTTGTAGCCGTAATCATTATTGCAATAACTTATTATTTCTATCGGTCTTGGAGTATTAGAAATCGTATTACAGGAAGAATTCCAACCTTTAAAGCCAAAAAGTAGTCTATAAGGCATGTTCAAAAGGCAGTTTCTTAAATACCAGTTAACAGGATGCGTAATTCTTCTATTGTTAAATTCTTGTCAGAAGGAAGAACACGAAATCTTTGACCTGGAAGGGGAGTATTCCGGAATTTATTTCCGCTCGAGTCCGAATGCCCGTTACCAGGCAGCCCAGGTAAACTTGGTGTTTGAGGCGGGTACCTTTTATGGAAGCAGCTCCATCTCCAGGTATCCGGCCATTTGCAGGGGAGTCTTTACAATTGACCGTAATACAGTTGATTTTATTAACGTATGTGTCTGGACGGCTGATTTCGACTGGTCGTATATCCTGGCCGGAGAGTTCACCCTTTCCGTTGAGGATGATGAAATCGTGATGGTACGAAATGTAGGTGATTTAACCTTTGATACGTATCGCCTTAAAAAGAAAAAAGGCGATGGTTGATGCATCGCCTTGATCTTTTCAAGATTTAAAATTATAATTCACGAATCCAGATGTTGCGGTAACTAACCGCATCACCATGATCCTGCAATTGAATGGGTCCTTTACCATGGACTTTATAAACCGGTAAGCCGATGTATTCAGTAGGCCCCCAGATTTCAACCTGGTTTTGTACAAGAACACCATTATGAATAACCGTAACCTTGGCGGGTATCAACAATCT
>JALOMY010000038.1 GCA_025455225.1 Cyclobacteriaceae bacterium
GTACGAACCCCGGCATTGATACGTGTAATCCACAAGGCACGATATTCTCTCTTCTTTTGTTTGCGGTCACGGAATGCATATACGAGACCCTTTTCTACCGCATTTTTAGCTACGGTCCACACATTTTTTCTACGACCAAAATAACCTTTGGCCAGTTTCATGATGCGCTTTCTTTTCGCGCGCGATGCAACATTGTTTACTGATCTTGGCATTGTATTTACGTTTTTGACAAATGGCGATCTCCTATTTCAAGATACTTAGCTGCCAGGTGTCGGGTTAAACATGCGTCCGGCTTTACCCAAAGGCAGGGCGGACAGAACCTGATTAAATCCGTTACAAAGCGTAAGGCAGCATGAACTTAACGTTGTTCATGTCTTCAGCCTTCACAACTGCTTTGTTTCCTAATCTTCTTTTTTGCTTGGTTTCCTTTTTAGTCAGGATATGGTTTTTGTATGCGCGCTTGCGCTTTACTTTGCCAGTTCCTGTTACTTTGAAACGCTTCTTAGCACCCGATTTGGTTTTTACTTTAGGCATTTTATATCCAATTAATCGTTGAACCCTTATTATTATTTGCTGGGTTTACCCTTTGGTTGAACCAACAATGACATTCGCTTTCCCTCCAGTTTCGGCATTTGCTCTACCTTACCGTGTTCTTCCAATCCCTGAGCAAATTTCAGTAACAATATCTCTCCCCTCTCTTTATAAACAATTGTTCTTCCCGGGAAGAACACCGTTGCTTTAACCTTTGCTCCCTCCTGAAGGAAATTGATGGCATGCTTTAACTTGAAATTAAAATCATGTTCGTCAGTATTCGGGCCAAACCGAATTTCTTTAATTACAACTTTGACCGCTTTGGCCTTTATTTCCTTCTGCTTCTTTTTCTGTTCGTATTTAAACTTCGAGTAATCCGTAACCTTGCAAACCGGTGGGTCTGCATTGGGAGATATCTCCACCAGATCGAGTCCTTGCTCCTGAGCAATCTTCAAGGCTTCTTTCACCGGATAGACATCCACTCGAACATTTTCACCTACCAACCTCACCCTGGGTGCGGTAATTCTTTCATTGATCCGATAGGGCTCCTCTGGCCTGTAGGGTCCCCTGCGGAAGGGTCTGTTTGTCTGGTTAATGATACTCGTTTACTTTTTAAATTCAACATTAGAAAACAGCCTGAAAATGGCTGTTTTCATAAAACAGGCTGCAAATATCGCTATATTCTTCAATATTCAAAATTGCCTTCCTTAGTTATCCGGTACGGCTGAAGCCACTTTAAACTGCTCAACGAACTCCTTTATGGAAATGCTTCCCAAATCGCCTTTTCCATGCATTCTTACCGAAACCTGTTCATTAGCAGCCTCCTTTTCACCTACAATCAGCATATAAGGTGTTTTCTTGACTTCCGCATCCCGGATTTTACGTCCGATTTTCTCATCCCGATCATCAATAAACCCTCTGATATCCAAAGCTTTCAAGCTATTGAATACTTTCTCAGCATAATTGTTAAATCGCTCCGATATGGGAAGTACGGCTACCTGCTCAGGCGAAAGCCATAACGGGAAATTTCCAGCACAATGTTCAATAAGTACTGCCACAAACCTTTCCAGGGAACCAAAGGGTGCCCGATGTATCATAACAGGCCTGTGCCGTTGATTATCAGAACCTACGTATTCCAATTCAAATCGCTGAGGTAACTGATAATCGACCTGAATTGTACCTAATTGCCAGCTTCTTCCCAGCGCATCCTTCACCATAAAGTCCAGCTTCGGACCATAGAATGCAGCTTCTCCTTTCACGGAAACTGTCTTCAGGCCACGCTCATCAGCAGCTTCCTGGATCTCACGTTCAGCGCGATCCCATAATTCATCAGCACCAATGTACTTTTCTTTATTTTCCGGATCCCGTAAGGAAACCTGAGCAGTATAGTTATCAAATCCAAGTGATTTAAATACGTGCAATACCAGATCAATCACCTTGATGAATTCTTCCTTTACCTGATCAGGACGGCAAAAGATGTGCGCATCATCCTGGGTAAAACCCCGAACCCGGGTTAGTCCATGCAACTCACCGCTTTGCTCATACCGATAAACAGTTCCGAACTCAGCGAGTCGAATTGGAAGATCTTTATAGGATCTCGGTTTAGAACGATAGATCTCACAATGGTGAGGACAATTCATGGGCTTCAGTAAAAACTCCTCATTTTCATCGGGGGTATGAATGGGCTGGAAGGAATCTTTGCCATACTTTTCATAATGGCCCGAAGTAACATACAATGCTTTACTGCCAATATGCGGAGTAACCACCGGATCGTATCCGGCCTTGACCTGAGCCCTGCGCATAAACTGTTCAAGACGTTCACGCAGAATAGTTCCTTTAGGCAGCCACAAGGGCAATCCCATGCCTACCCTCTCAGAAAAGGTGAACAATTCCAACTCCTTACCGAGTTTACGATGATCGCGCTTCTTTGCTTCTTCCAGCATATGAAGGTATTCTTCCAGTTCCTTCTGTTTAGGAAACGTGATACCGTAGATACGGGTAAGCATTTTATTTTTCTCATTTCCACGCCAATACGCTCCGGCTACATTCAACAGTTTCACAGCTTTAATGAAACCGGTATTGGGCAAATGCGGACCTTTACAGAGATCGGTGAAATTACCTTGTTCATAGAACGAAATAGTTCCATCTGCCAATTCGCTGATAAGCTCAAGCTTATACTCGTCTTTCTTTTTGGTGAAAAAATCTACAGCCTCCGATTTACTGACTTCCCTGCGTTTGAACGGGCTCTCCTTCTTTGCCAATTCTTTCATCTTGTTCTCCAGGGCTGCCAGGTCATCTTCACCAAATGATTTATCTCCCAGATCAACATCGTAATAAAAACCATTCTCAATGGGCGGGCCGATTCCAAATTTCACACCCGGGTGCAGTGCCTCGAGTGCTTCCGCCATGAGGTGGGCAGATGAATGCCAGAATGCATACTTCCCTCCTTTATCGTTCCATGTTAATATTTTAATCGAACAATCCTGGTTTATTGGTCGGGCGAGATCCTGAATAATCCCATTAACTTCAATTGCTAATGCAACCCGGGCCAATCCTTCACTAATGCTTTTTGCAACTTCTGCCCCGCTCACACCAGATGGAAACTCACGAATGCTTCCATCAGGTAAACTGATCTTGATATTCATATCGTTATTTTAAAAAACAGGCAAATATAATCTGTTCCATCGGGAATGTACTATTAGCTGCACAATCAGAGTTTGAATTGTGCGGTAAACAATACACCAAAGGTTCGGGCACGGTCGTTATTGAGGTAGCTCAACCGGTGAACAAAATCCACGCGTAAAAAACGGAATATATTTTCAACACCATATCCCAATTCCAGGTAGGGCTTATCCATGGTCAGGTTGCTGTTTCCTTCCGGAAAAGGAAGTGGATAGCTGATGGACAGATTATCTTCCCGTAAATCCCCATAGATTACATTGGCCAGTCCTGTTAAACGCCATTTCAGCTTTCTCATTACAGGAATCCGATTGAGAATAAATCCTTCAAAATTCTGTCGGTATTGTACCGATACAAACCGGTCGCTGAAGAACTCCCCGAAATTCATCAGGTTGTAAATTACATCCGTATAAAACGGTGTTTCATTTCCAATATGCAACGAGAGCAACGGATACGGTAATGTACCCCAGATCTTTTCACCCGTTAATGTTAACCTGCCAACACCTAAAGGCCCCATAGGCAGTCGTTTCTGAAACGATAACCGGAGCTTGTCATACTCAAAATCACTTCCGCCTATTCCAGGCATACCATGTGTATACCGTATGGTAATTATAGGCCACTTTTGGGGGCCCAAACTAACGCGTTCATTATCGTATTGAATGAAAAGCTCGTCACGTGCAATGCGCGTCTCGAATATCAGTTCTGCAGTTTGGAAATTTTGCTCCAGTGAAGTAACGTCACCTGGGTTTGTGTAGTAAGCAAAATCAAAGGCCGGGCTGAATGTATTATAACGGAACGCAATACGCTGTGAAAAACCTTTTAATAATTCACGCTGGAAATTAATTCTGGATTCATCAAAATAATATCCTCTTCTGAATATACCGAAACGGGTGGCTGCCAGAAACAAGTAGTTGTCAGCAAGGTTCTCATCATCAATTCCTACTCTTCCTAAATCACTTCGAACTCTCAGACTAACGGTTGTCCATCGTTTACGATCCAGGATATGTTGAATGAAAGCTGAGTACTTGATTCGCTCATCTTTGAATCCATAGCCAAGTTGTGCGCCTATTACCCATTTACGGCTAAAATGATAGTTCGTCCGAAAACCAGATTGTATCCGAATGCCTTCTATGTCGTTAAAGGCCATCAGGCTCAGATAAGGACCAATATCAACTTTGCCAACTCATTTATATCCGTTAATTAAGATTTTAACCAGGTCGATATAGGTGCGTACAACAGGAATGTTCTGTAAGGTATCGATCATCCGATACACATTCTTCTCCGATTCTGTAAGCGGATCGTGCCTCAGACTATTCCAGTGATCTTCATCATGCTGGTTTAATATATAACCTTCATCAAGAAGTATCGGGCGTTCATAAAACTTAACTTCCTTCGGTTTATTCACGATAATATTCCTGTTCGAAGTATAGAATTTTGCCAGCAGGCCTGCCCATTGATCCTGGATCTCGCCTACATCCACGAGTACCCGATTTTTAACCGGAATCCAGGCTCCGGATTCTGTCTTTTCCAACTCCTGGTGGATTTTAATTTTCTCGATGAAGTTTAAATTAGCCTGCTTACCAACTGTTACTTCAATTTGCTTTAAAGCATATTCCTTTTTGGTAATCCACATCGATCCGGTAAAGGCCAACGACTGCGGACTTTTTGGAAAGAAATCAAGCCGGTAGCAATAATCATCTCCCAGATAGAGACTGTCCATTAAATCATATTCATAATACATCCTCCAGCCATCGGCAATTGGCGATACAAAATCCTTTTCCAGAATATTCAGCCAGTTTTTATAAAAATTATACTCCTGAAAGGAAGCCCCTATTAATTGAGATGTTAACGACCCATCTTCAAAACCAACTCCACTAATTTTGGTCTCTTTGATGTTCTCAAATTTTAGTTCAGGATCTTTACGATAATAAAACTTGGATACACTTTCGGAAATAAAAATTGGAAGGACCGGTTTACCGTCTTCGCCAGCAATCCGATCGATGCTGTCGAGTACCTGAGTGATTTGATTGACAATCTTCTTTTCCCTGAACTTATCGGTTATGTTGTCAATATCAACTTCAATCTTGCTATAGGTATCGTATTCGTACGCGCTTAAATTACGCTTATCGTTTATGGATTTATTTCTTACCACGTTACGAAGAATTTCAAATGCCGGATTTTCACCGGCAATAATAACAACTTCACGCAACCGGGTGGATTCTTCCAGTAACTGAAAATTAATGGTTTGGGAAACGTTCTTAATTACTGGCTTTGAACGTGAACGATAACCGATATAAGAAGCAATTAATGAATCGGTTGGATTAGCAGTAGTCAATTCATAATTTCCTTCAAAGTCGGTAGTAGTACCAATACTGGTTCCTTTAAATACAACATTGACAAAAGGAATCGGGTCTCCGGAGGAGGCATCCGTAATTTTACCTTTGATTGTGGTAACCTGGGCTCCAACCGATAACGTAATAAAACACAATATACCTACCGTGTACCTCAAAAGCTTCAGAATTCGCACAAGATCAGGGTCTTCAATAAATCGTTAACTACAAATTTACGCATTTTAACTTACCTGCAGGCCGGGAAGTTTCACGTCAGGAGTTAATTATTATTTGTTCTTTTTCACCTAAAAAATGAGGAGCAGTTTTAAGTACATATAAATCGAGGACAGCTTTGGTGCGGGCAAAATATTCGCGTATGTGCATTTTAAGGGTTGAATCCGGATTGGCATCATCGGCTACAACAGCAATGGCATCAATTCCATAATAGTGGCTGATGAATAATGCCCGATGGCTGTGAAACGATTGGGTGATAATGAGGATTTTATCTTGCCCAAAAATCTCTTTACTGCGAACAACTGAATCTAATGTTCTGAACCCAGCGTAATCCAACGTAATGGAAGATACGGGTATTCCCCTTGCTATTAAAGCCTTTCTCATTTCAATGGGTTCATTGTAGTACCTGGAACTATTGTCACCGCTCAGAATGAAGTGATCAATTTTCTTCAAATGATATAATTCGGCAGCCCGGTCAATTCGATGGGTAAAGAAAGGATTGGAAGCACCTCCAATTACCTTATGGCTGGTACCCAATACCAATGCAACCCGATGATCAAGAATATCATCGGTGTTTCGGTAAATTCTGCTTTCCGTGCTGGTAACGATCCAAACGTTGGAAAATAGAACAAACAACAGCAGCAAAACAGGTAAAAAAATGATTATGCGCCTAACCCACTTCATTTCAAAAAATTAGCCAACGGGTAAAGTTAAGCAATCGTTTTTAGAAACTGCTTCTCAATAATGGTTGACTTTTTAACCATCTTTCTGTACCAGGATAACCGTAGTTCGTCTTTTTCTGCCGAGTTTAATTCATATATCCCCGGCATGGACCTGAGCCTTGGAATTAGGGTTGAAAGGCTTACTGCCACACTGGCTGAAATATTCAGGCTTTCAGTAAAACCATACATGGGTATTCTAACCCTGTAATCGGCATTATCCAAGGCATAACCGGATAATCCTTTTAACTCATTACCAAATACGATTGCTGTTTTTGATTGGCTTAAATCAATTTCATGTATTGATTGGTTTGCAGCCGAAGGATCTGTGGCATAAATGGTATATCCAAGTTCGCGTAATCGCTGGTAACTCAATTCCGTATTATTTGAACCGGGCCTTTTATGCCGGATTATGTTAACCCATTTATAGGAACCTTTCAAGACATACCGGTTTACTTCGTAGCGGGTGGAGTTTTCAATGATATGAATATCCTGAAGCCCCATGCATTCGCATGTACGCACTACGGCACTAGCATTTTGTGATTGATAGATATCTTCCAGGACAATGGTAAGATACCGGGTTCGCTCGGAGAGCACCTTTTCAACAAAATTCTTTTTGTGATCCGAAATGTATTGACCGAGGTATTCTGTAATCCGATAATCTTGTTCTGAAAGTGACATTTCAGGATTAATTTAACCGGAAGGTAATTAATGCTCAGCTAAATAAAGCACCGGCAACCGTAGCCGACATCATAGTGGCAAGTGATGCCGCCATAAGCGCACGTAAGCCGAGGCGGGATAAATCAGCTTGCCGGTTGGGTGCCATTCCACCAATACCACCAATCTGAATGGCAATGGAACTGAAGTTGGCAAAACCGCACAAGGCATAGGTAGAAATTATAATAGACTTATTGCTAAGCATGCCAGCCTCCTTCATATCGGCCAGGCCCAGGTAAGCAACGAATTCGTTAATCACCAGCTTTTGTCCCAGCAAACTTCCAACCTGGATGGTTTCAGACCAGTCTACCCCCATAATGAAAGCAAAGACGCGAAACAACTGACCAAAAATGTACTGCAAGGAAAAGCCCGTGAACGTACCCCCTGTTGACGATGAAACCCAGGTGTTCAAACCAGTCCATGATCCGATTCCATCAACAAGTATCCAGTTGATGGCATAGATTATTGCAATGAAGGCAAGCAACATACCTCCAACATTCAAGGCAAGCTTCACACCATCTGATGCTCCGGTTGCAAAAGCATCAATTACGTTTACACCAACCGCGTCCTTGCTGACGCGCAGTTGTGTATCAATTTTTTCAGGTTCGTTTTCCGGAAGAAAAATCTTAGACATAACGATGGCAGCGGGCGCATTCATGATGGATGCACTCAACAAATAGGTAGCAAATCTTCCATACTGTTCAGGATCACCTCCACCCAAAAAAGTGATGTAAGCCCCCATAACACTTCCTGCTATAGTTGCCATGCCGCCCGTCATTAAACAATGCAATTCGGATTGTGTCATCCTGGCGATGAAGGGCCTCACCAGTAAAGGGGCTTCCGTTTGACCAAGAAAAATGTTTCCGGCTGCCGAAAGGCTTTCCGCTCCCGATAAGCGCATGGTCTTGGTCATAACCCACGCGAATCCATATACTATCTTCTGAAGAACACCCAGGTAATAAAGACCTGCTGTTACCGAAGAGAAGAATATGACCATGGGCAATGCCTGGAAAGCGAATAAGAAGCCAAGTCCATGTCGAGCTCCGGTCTTGCTGTCACTGTTAAAAGCAAGGTCACCAAAGAGAAATTCTGCACCACGTGCCGCAAAACTTAAAAAGGTGACAAATCCATCACCCAAAATTCGAAATCCATTCTGAATAAAGGGAACTTTGGAAATCAACAAGGCAATAATTAATTGCAGAATAACACCGGCAGCGACTAACCTCCAGTTGATTTTGCTCCGGTACGAAGAAAAGAAAAAAGCAATGGCGATAATTACGCCCAATCCGATTAATCCACGCAGGTAATCCATTCGATGATAAGTGGTAATAGAGGTTTAGGACATCGTTTCAAGTGGCCGGATCTATTATGGCTATTCACCATACCCATGGTAACCAGATACTACATTTACCGGGCTTCCAAATGTGAATAAATCCTAATTTCGAATCTGTGCCTGATTAATTTCGTTTGCTCAGCTCATCCCTGATCTTGGCCGCGCGCTCATAATCTTCTTTATCTATGGCTTCCTTCAGAAGCTCATTCAACTTCTCAACGGAATAATTTTTCAGATCCTCACCCTTACGGCCAGAAGTCTCTTTACGAACTTTTGACTTAGGTTCAACCTTAGGCTCTGCTTCCTCTTCCTGCTCATCGGTCAAAACTATTCCAGCTTCAGCCAGAATATTTTCATATGTGTATATGGGCGAGTCAAAACGAAGGCCTATGGCAATGGCATCTGAAGGGCGTGCATCGATTTCAGAACGTTTCAATCCATCTGAACAAACAATCTTGGCAAAGAAGACTCCTTCTTTTAAATCGGAAATAACAATTTCTTCGACTGTAAAATGGAAATTATTGGCAAACGATTTAAACAGGTCGTGCGTCATGGGCCTGTTTGGAATTATCTTTTCGATTTCAATGGCAATCGCCTGAGCTTCAAACATTCCAATAATGATAGGCAACCTACGGTTACCCTCGGTTTCTCCCAAAACCAGGGCGAAAGAACCGGTTTGTGACTGACTGGAAGAAAGGCCTAATATTTCAAGTTTAATCTTTTTCACAATTACTTAGCTGCTTTTAAAGCTTCATGCAATTTAGGTAAAACATCGAAGGCATCACCCACAATGCCGTAATCAGCTGCCTTAAAAAAGGGTGCATCAGCATCTTTGTTAATAACCACAATACATTTTGATGAATTGACTCCGGCAAGGTGCTGAATAGCACCAGAAATACCTATTGCAATATAAAGCTGGGGTGCAACCTTAACACCGGTTTGTCCTACGTGTTCATGGTGAGGCCTCCAGCCCATATCAGATACTGGCTTACTGCAACCTGTGGCCGCACCCAGTGTTTTAGCCAGGTCTTCAATCATTCCCCAATGCTCAGGTCCCTTCATGCCACGTCCACCGGAGACAACAATATTCGCTTCAGGAAGAAGGACTTCACCGGTTGCTTTTTCAGAGGAAGTAATCCGAGCATTAAAATCGGTTTCAGGAACGGTAACCTGAAAAGGTGTAACCGAAACCGGAGAACCTACCTCCTTTACTTCGGCTGCATTCTTTTTTATCCCAATTACCTTTTTTGTTTTGGTCAGCTCTACATTGGCAAAAGCCTTACCCGTATAAATACTGCGCTTTACATTAAAGCCTTTCGAGGTATCCGGCAGCGATACCACATTGGTAGCCAGGCTAGCACCCACCCGTGCAGCGACACGGGCGGCAATGGGCGTTCCGAGTGATGAGTCGGAAATGACCAAAATATCCGCTGACTCATTTTGCATAGTTATAGCAATGGCAGTAGCATAAGCCTGAATAACCCCTTGATTAAATTTGGAATCGCTCACATGCAACACGGAAGAAGCACCATACTTGCCCAGATTTTGAAGTTCTTCGCTTCCTACATCGCCCAGGGCAAGGGCGGTAACTTTTCCCCCAATAGCATAAGCATATGCTACGGCTTCCAGTGAGTTCTTTTTAATTTTTCCTTCAGCACTTTCAACAAAAACAAGAATATTCATATTCAAAAGTCAGAGTTTAATACCGGATCGTTTATAACACTTTTGCTTCGTTCTTCAGGAGGCTAACCAATTCAGCAACGTTTTCAGGAGCAATCATTTTAACAGTTCCTTTAGGAGGAGGTAATTCAAATTGCTGGGGCTTTATTCCGCTGTCAACGGCCACGGGTTCAATAACATTCAGTGGTTTTGTTCGTGCCGACATGATGCCCCGCATATTCGGGATTTTCCATTCGGCAATCGGTTCCTGGCAACCGGCAACAAAAGGTAATGGAAGTTCGAGATATTCTTTACCACCTTCAATTTCCCGAGCCAGTTTAGCGGTGTTTCCTTCTATATCCAATTTCATTACAGGTGAAACCGAGGGAATCCCCAACAATTCACCAACAATACCGTGAACGACTCCCCCATTGTAATCGATGGATTCACGACCCATTAAAATCAAATCAAATGATTTCGCACGTGCGTATTCAGCAATTTGGGTTGCAACAAAAAATGAATCGGTTGGTTCTGCGTTAACACGAACTGCTTCGTCTGCACCAATGGCGAGTGCCTTACGGATAGTGGGTTCTGTATCCACCAACCCGACATTTAGTACCGTAATGGCTGCGCCTGAGGATTCTTTCAGTTCAACCGCCCGGGCAAGTGCATAATCATCATACGGCCCGATAATAAATTGAACGCCCTGCGGATCAAAACGTGAATTGTTATCGGTAAAATTTATTTTGGAGGTGGTATCAGGAACGTGTGAAATACAAACAAGAATTTTCATTTTCAGTATCTCAAAAAAGTGAATAAATGCCTTTTAAGCGGGCTCAAGATAAGGCATAAAATCCGAAATTTGGAAGGATAAAAAACCAAAATTCGTATGAATTCAGCGCGTTTGGAACAACTGTTAACGTTTTATAAGGAAACACCAAATGACCCCTTCATTCTTTACGCGCTGGCGTTGGAATACAAGCGCATTCAACCGGAGGAATCTAAAAGGTTATTCCGTCAACTAATGCAGGAACATCCGGATTACTTACCTGCCTATTATCAGGCAGCCACATTCTATGATGAGCAAGGAAACATAAAAGAAGCCCGGAGGCTTTATGAACTCGGCATACAATTAGCATCCCGACTAAACGATCAGTCGGCTTTGCGCGAACTCAAGGCTGCCTACGCTTTGCTAAATGAAGAAGATTAAATACGCATCAGAACGGCATGTCCTCATCATTGCCGGATGGCGGTGGTTCATCCTCCGGACGGATCTGATTGAGTCTGCTTTCACGGGTAATCATTCCGCTGAATGGATTTTCAGAAGGCGCAGGTGAATCATAATCAGCAAACTTGGTGTACTTGCCTATAAACTTCAGTTTCACCGAACCGGTAGATCCATTACGATGCTTGGCAATAATCACTTCACCCATTCCCTGGGTAGGCATGCCGTCTTCATCCACGGATATTTTATAATATTCAGGGCGGTAGAGAAATATTACCATGTCGGCATCCTGTTCAATTGAACCGGATTCACGCAAGTCTGATAATTGAGGACGCTTGTCACCGCCCCGGGTTTCAACACCCCGGCTTAACTGTGAAAGCGCAAGCACCGGAATGTTAAGTTCTTTGGCAATTCCTTTCAACGCACGTGAAATGGATGCAATCTCCTGCTCTCGGTTTCCTTGAGAATCACCCCGCATAAGCTGGAGATAATCGACAATGATTAATTGTATTCCATGCTCGGCCTTTAATCTGCGGCATTTGGCGCGCAATTCAAGTATGGAAAGTGCCGGTGTATCGTCAATAAATATGGGTGCCGTGGAAAGACGATTGGTTTTATGTACCAATTGCTGCCATTCAAATTCGGCCAATTGACCCTTTCTGATCTTCTCCCCTTCAAGTTCAGCTTCTGCGGAAATCATTCTATTCACCAGTTGAACAGATGCCATCTCCAAAGAAAAAATAGCAACGGGTCGTTTGAAGTCAACGGCTGCGTTTCGCATTGCAGAAACTACGAATGCTGTCTTACCCATACCCGGGCGAGCCGCTATGATAACCAGGTCAGAGTTCTGCCAGCCGGATGTCATCCGGTCTAATGCCGTGAAACCGGAAGGCACACCGGTTAATCCATCCTTATGTTCTTTTAGCTTTTGAAGTTCCTGAATAGCCCGGTACATCAGGTTCTTCATGTTATCGTAGTTCTTACGAAGATTGGAATCTGAAATTTCAAAAATGGATTGTTCGGTACGGTCAAGCAATTCGAACACATCGGTTGTGTCTTCGTACGCATCGTGATGGATCTGGGAGGCAATTTGGATCAGATCGCGTTTAATAGCCAGTTCAATTACAACGCGGGCATGATATTCAATATTAGCCGCTGAACTTACCTTCGATGTTAATTCTGCAATGTAATAGGCGCCACCTACCAGTTCGAGTTTCCCGTTTTTACGAAGCTGGTTTACAACGGTCCGCATATCAACCGGTTCGGAACTTTTAAAAAGCTCTACAATGGCCCTGTAAATCTCCTGATGACCTTCGGAATAGAAATGTTCAGGTTTTAAAAATTCAACAACTGCGTTAAGCGCACCTTTTTCTAACATCAGTGCGCCTAACACAGCCTCTTCCAGATCAGGCGCCTGAGGTGGTAACTTTCCAAGACTTTCGGAAAGATCCCGTACCAGAAGTTTGCTTCCTTTTCCGGAAGGAACTCCTGATTTCGTTGACCTCAATGACGTTGATCGGCTTTGCTCCATACTGTGGTTGTTGGACGTGTTGCTTTTTTAAAGGACAGCAAACCTAAAAAATGGACAACACGATTGATTATTTACCTTACACAAGTTGTTCACAATTCATGAACATCAAATTTTGTGTATAAGGTTTAAAAAGTATTGCAAAATAATTCAAACGGGCTGACAACAAGTGACAGTTTCGTGCCCATGGAAAACAATTTTGATCAACTTTTAAAGAATGAACATTTTACGTTACTTTAACCACAATATTTAAATGGTAATGCAAACAGAAAAGTCTTTGCTCAGTCCGTCAGCTGTATTGCACCAATCTCTTGACAAGCAACGAATTGTACTTTCAGGCACACGGGGAACATCCACCTTAGCGGCCTTGCTTATTCATGTATTGCGGCATTATAACCGATCGTTTGATTTTGTACTGGCTTCTTCCATTCCCGGTCAGAATCAGCAAGTTTCTTTTAGTAATGCACCCATTATTCTGATTGAAAGCAAAGAGAAAGACCTGCTTGAATATCATCATCATATAGGTCTGATTACCAATATACTGTGGAGTGACACAACCGGGTTTTCAAGTGAAGAAGACTATGTAAAACAATTTGAATTGTTTGCTGACTGTTCCCCCAAGGGCGGAATTTTGTTGTATTGTGAAAATGATCCGTTGGCGCTTCTGATCGGAACCAAACCCCGTACAGACGTTCTGAGCATTGGCTATAAGATCCACCCTCATACCTCCGAAAACGGAAAACATTTCCTGACCCAGGGCAAAGAAAAGATACCGTTACATTTTTTTGGTAGCCAGAATTTTCAAAACATCAGTGCAGCTCGTGAATTACTGAAACGTATTGGCATTTCTCATGAAATGTTCTATGCAGCCATTACCGGCTACAAACCAACCCTGCAATAGGCTTGTTATCCCGACTTTCAATTAATAAAGGAATGAATCTGAATCTGAAGAACCCGATTTGCTTTTTTGATCTGGAAACTACAGGAACGAACATTACCCAGGACCGCATCATTGAAATAGCTGTGATCAAGGTTATGCCCAATGGTGAATACCTTCATAAAACCGAATTGATAAACCCCACCATCCCCATTCCATTAGAATCTTCACGCATACACGGCATCAAAGACGAAGATGTTCAAGGCAAACCTGCTTTTAAAGAAGTGGCAAAAGAATACGCGCGGTTTTTCGAAGGAGCCGATTTAGCCGGCTTCAACATTCTGAAATTTGATATCCCCATTCTGGTGGAAGAATTCCTTCGTGCCGGAGTTGACTTTGACTACAGCCGTAAAAAGATTATTGATTCCCAGCGTATTTTTCATCTCATGGAAAAACGCACGTTAGGCGCTGCCTATCGCTTTTATCTGAATAAAGAACTTAACGATTCGCACACCGCTGAAGCCGATACACAGGCTACGTTGGAAGTTTTGATGGCTCAGATTGCCCGGTATGATGGTCAACCAGTGGTTGACACAATAGGTAATACCATAGGCGTAATCAAAAATGATATGGAAGTGTTGTCCCAGTTAACCGCTGCCGATTTGGTTGATCTGGCTGGAAGGATTGTTCGCAATGATAAGGGTGAAGAAGTTTTCAACTTTGGCAAGCATAAAAATAAGCGGGTTGTTGATGTTTTTAAAGCGGAACCATCGTATTACGACTGGATGATGAATGGAGACTTTGCACTCGACACGAAACGAAAGCTGACCGAGATCAAACTGCGCGCCTTTAAAACCAAGTAGACTGTAATTTTCACCTTTTGGTTGTGAACTTCCCACGCATCGCTGTTAAGATTGTATTCTTTCTCAATGGATTTGTTCATGCCAATCTTTACTCGAGATTACCCCGCGTACAGGAACAGTTTAACCTGGATAACGGCTCATTGGGATTTGTTCTTTTAGCTTCTTCCATCGGTGCCATTGGCGCCATGCCTTTTACCGGCTGGTTTATCATTCGGTATGGAAGCCGGAAGATTACACTGTTCTCCGTTTTCTTTTACTGTCTTTTGGTTCCTTTGGTTCCCTGGGCATTTTCTTTTATTGGTCTTATCGCATTGTTTTTCCTGATGGGTGTATCGGCCGGGATGCTCGATGTTTCAATGAATGCCCAGGCCGTGATGGTGGAGCAGCGCCATGGTAAGCCCATTATGACTTCGTTTCATGCCTTATTCAGTATTGGTATGATGATGGGTGCAGCGACCGGTTCGTTGTTTTCAAAAATGCAGTCCGGTCTGTTTACTCACTTAGGAATAATCACCATTATCAGCGTATTGATTTCATTTATTGTAAGATATTACCTCATTCACGATAAACCGGTAAGCAAACAAGAAGGTCCTGCTTTTCGAATACCCAATTCGGCTATGGTCAGCATTGGCATTATTGCCTTCTGTTGTATGCTGGGCGAAGGTGCCATGGCGGATTGGAGCACCAATTACCTGGAAAACATCTCGCAGGCAGATAAAGCACTGGCACCAATCGGGCTTGCTGCTTTTGCAATGGCAATGACAATTGGCAGGCTGTTAGGCGACCGGGCCCGTATACAATTTGGCGATCGAAAATTGATCATTATTTGCGGACTGATTGCCTCCACTGGATTAAGTATTTCCATTGCAATAACTGAACCCTGGATGGTAATTGCTGGATTTTTCCTGGTGGGCATCGGCCTGTCGGTGATTGTACCGATAGCCTACAGCATAGGAGGCAATACTCAGGATCTTCCACCCGGGGTTGGCCTCGCTATGGTGACCACAGTTGGTTATGCCGGATTTTTGTTTGGTCCGCCAATTATTGGCTTTCTAGCCGACTGGCAATCGCTGCGATTTGCCTTTCTATTGGTATTAATCTTATTCCTTTTAATGATTGCACTTAGTGCCCGGTATACGAAAACTTAACAGTCTCTCTTTATTTAATTTTTTCCCAAACTTCACTAACCGGGTTCCCCGTTGTTCCTTTTCCCTTATGATACCAGTCTGTTCCATCCAGGCGGCATTCGAATGTTAATGACATTCCTGACCGTGAATTATCCCGCGAAAAAAACCGGATGTTCTCGGTATAGGCTCCGTCCTTGAGCGAATACCCACCGCCACCGGTACCCATGAATTGTTTGGTTTCATAATTAAAAGCAGCCCATTGAAAATACTTCCCGGACAAAACCTTCATGGTTTGACGGGGCGATGTTCCGCCTCTTCGCTCACCGGCAACACCTTGTTCGTTAACACGTGCACCGAAACGCCACGCCCCTTTTAAAGGAGAATCGGTATCATCTACTTTTCTCCAGGTTTCCTTGAAAGAAGAACCGTGCATCGTTGTTTCAATTGTCAATTCATCTTTTTTTGTAGAGAATGAATAGACCACCGGCTGACGCACACGTGTACTGTCAGTGGTATAAAAATCCAACGTCTCGGTATAATTTTTACCGGCAACTGAATAATTTCCTCCACCTGCTTTGATGAACTTGCCTTCCTTATCATGGATGGCGAACATAAAATAGTTTTCGCTGTAAATTTTAATACACTCATCCGTGAAAGGCTTACCGTTCTGGCTTTCCAGTTTCCAGGCCCCCGATAAATTCTGAGCCTGAACATGCGAGCTCAACATGACTATACTGAGTAAACAGGTTATTAAGAATCTTGATGCTTTCAT
>JALOMY010000272.1 GCA_025455225.1 Cyclobacteriaceae bacterium
GTGAAAATCAATGGCCTGGCCAATTGCTTGTTCTGGTGCAAATGACCGGGTACCCAGTGTTTCGAATTTCCTGATATTGCTGTCGGTAGGTTTATCGTTGGGGAATAGCGGCCAAAGTCCGGCAATATTTTCTTTTTTTACATAGAGCATACCGGTGCCAAACGGAGCACACAACCATTTGTGCAGACTGGTGCCGTAGTAGTCGGGATTGAAATCCGGAATTTTGAAATTCAGGTGGGCAAATGTGTGGGCACCATCAACTATTGAAATAATGTTTCGTTTGCGGGCTTCTTCGCAAAGTCGTTTTACCGGCATAATCTGGCCGGTCCAGTTGATCATATGAGTGATATGCCAGATTTTTGTTTTCGATGTTGTGGCGTTTATGAATTCATTCACAATGGCTTCATCGTTTTCAACCGGAAGGTTAAAACTTATCCATTTGATTTTGATGCCATCCCGTATTTCCTTTTGTTTCCATGCCTGAATCATATTCGGGTAATCCTGGCGGGTCATAATAATCTCATCGCCCTTTGTAAGGGTAAGGCCCCATGTAACAGTGGCCAATGCTTCGGTCGTATTACGATTGATGGCAACTTCTTCTGCTGAAGTTCCGGCCAGCTCTGCCAGTTTTCTCCGTACAGCTTCGCGGCCCCGGTCCAGAATCTGCCACATATAATATGAGGGGGCTTCATTACTCAGATGATAGTAGCGGTCAACAGCATCCTGCACTACTTTAGGCTGCGGACTTACGCCCCCGTTATTAAGATTCAGAATGTTGGGTGATACTGTATATGCCTGGGCCATTCGGGCCCAAAGATCTTCATCAGTGACTGCCTGATCCGGTGATAAACGGTTCAAGGTTCGCAGGGCATCGGCTACATCTTCTGCGAGTGCCATTTCAGCCAGGGGCGTTAAAGCGAAAGTTCCGGCTATTCCGATGGATTTGCGAAAAAACGATCTGCGTGAGTTCATACTGGTTCAGGTTAGTGAAGTAAGTTACTTCTTTACCTGATGTAAGAAAATCAATTGAAGATGAATGGTGCTTGGTTTTACAATTCGTTTCGCTCAACAAACAGACTGTCGATTGCTTTGACAGCTGAAGTGATACGTTCATATTGGGAGCCACTAATTTCAACAAAGGAAACCCCGGAAGATTGCAGTTCCTGGCGATAGATGTTAAGAAAATATTCACGCTTGTCGGGATGTTCACGTTGCGGGTCGTGCTCCCATGGAACATCAATATGAGTTAACAGGTGAAGATCGTATTGACGGAAGTTTACCTGTTCCAGGATTTCCGGTGCGCAGAATCCAAACCTGAATTCACTCCAAACTTTGATCACAATCAGGTTGGTATCGCAAATTAAAAGTTGGTTAGCTTCCAGGGCCAGTTCATCTTCTAAAAACATCTGACCCTGTGCAATTGAAGTAAGATCTTCCTGGATGTACGGACGGTCAAGCCGGTCGATATACTGTCTGGCAAATTCAGGCACCCATACGGTTTTATAATGATTCGCGAGTGCAATGGAAAGTTGGGTTTTGCCGGTACACTCTGGTCCAACAATAGCGATTCGTTTGATTTGAGTATAATCTGAAATCTTCATGATTCCCGTAAGCGAACCTACAACATCTTGACTAAAGAATAATACAGAGGCATGCCTACAGTAATATTAAAGGGAAACGTAACCCCCAGTGCCATCGGAATATACAGTCCGGGATCGGCCTGCGGTGCAACCAATCGCATGGAGGCGGGTACGGCTATATAGGAAGCACTGGCGGCCAACACACCAAAAAGAAACTGGTTTCCATCATTCGAAGTAATGAAACTGCTGAGCACAACCGCCAGGCATCCATTAATGGCAGGTATAAACAAGGCGAACAAACTTACAAACCAGCCCTGCGTTCTGAATGCAGCGAAGCGTTTGGCCGTGATCATTCCCATCTCAAGGAGAAAGATGGCCAGAAATCCTTTAAAGATATCGGTTGTAAACGGACGAATTCCTTCCGCTTGTTTGACATCAGCAATGAGGCCGATAATCAAACTGCCTGTAACCATTAAAACACTTCCGTTAGTTAATGCATGATGAAAAATTTTACGCAACTGGTATCGTTCGCGTTCCTGTTCTCCAAACTGATTAATCAAAAATATTCCAACGATAATAGCAGGTGATTCCATTAACGCCATTACGGCCACCATATGTCCATCAAATGGAGTTTGCTGGCTTTCAAGAAAATTAGAAGCAGCAACAAAAGTAACCGCACTTACTGAGCCATAGGCTGCTGCAATGGCACCGGCATCGAAAATATTCAACTTGCGTCTCAGTATGAAGAAAGTGTAAAGAGGAATGAGTGAGGCCAGGGCAAGCCCGAGCAGAATGGAAAGCCCGATTTCTACTGAAAAGGATTCATGAGCAAGTTCCTGTCCCCCGCGAAATCCAATGGAGAACAACAGGTAAAGTGAAATGAATTTACTGGTGGTTGGAGGAATCTCCAGATCGCTTTTTACAGTACTGGCAATAATGCCAAGAATAAAAAACAGTAAGGTAGGGTTGGTAAGGTTACTGATCAGGATTTGAAAATCCATGTCTATTAGGTTTAGAGCCCCAGATTACGAACACCTGCAGCCCAGTAGAGCATCGCTTTTTGTTTTTCATAATCGGAAAGCAATTTTACAAGTTTGGTTTGTGATTGAATCAACTTTTCCTGCTGAACATTTATTTTAAACAAATCACTTTCTCCATTTTCAAAGTTCAGAAGTTCAGCAAAAAGAAGACGTTCGTAATTATTAACCATATCGGACAGGTTAACAAGAATAGCGGCTGTGTTGGTCAGTGCATTATAGGCTGTATTTATTTCATTGATGATTTGCCGTTCGGTCAGGTTTCGCTCATATTCTGTTCCTGAAATCTTCAGTCTGGTTTGTGCCAGTTTAGCCCGTTCTTTACGGATTAATACGGGGAAGCTGAAATCCAACCCAAACTTGTAGTCTTCACCCCAATTAAGATTGGTATTAAAATTCGGGTCGAAAGGCTGGTTGATGAAATTGTAGTTCAGGTCTAACCGGGGCTTTAAGAATTCATTGGCAAGCCGTCTTTCATTTTCCAATTGCATAAGTTTTACCGACAGCTTACGAAGTTCGGGATGGTTGGCGCGTGCCTGCTCTGCCAATGCATTCAGTTCTTCTGCTGACATGGATAGCATATCCTTTTCGAGAATGGGAGCCAGATTGGGTAACAGTGCCAGCGGATTACCTAGGCTGTCCCATAAGTACGTACTAAGCACAATACCCGTATTCTGAAAATCGAGAAGCGCTTCCTGTTGCTCGATAATTCGTTGTTGCCAGGTAATTTTTGCCTGGATAGTATCAATCACGGCAGCTTCACCTTGCTCAGCATTGATTTTTGTTCTTCGAAAAATTTCAAAAGCAACAGCAGCGCCCCGGTTTAATAAGCGGTAATGATAGTAGGCATTGTACCAACCCCAGTAATCTTTAGCTGCTTCCAGCAACAGTTTGTTGATCATTTTGATCTGCTCGGCTTCGGTCATTTGCTGAAACAGTTCAGCCTGCTTCAGTGCAATTCTTCGCTCATCGGTAATCAAACCTTTTCCTAGTGGTAAGGATACACCCGCATAAAACTGTTGGTAATCGAACTCATCCGAGATGTATCGCTCCGGATTAAGGTATTGCCCTTTGTTTCGCTCGACCCCAATTTTCGGATCAACCGGAAACAGGGTTGGAAATTTCACTACACCATCAAACAAGCGATAGTATTCCGTGTCTTTGAAATTTTTTGTAAGGTATTGTACTTCGATTTTCGGATCAAAATTTCCCCGGGCCAGCCTGATCTCCTGTTTAGCCATGTCGCTGAGTAAGGCAGCTTGTTTGGCAACCGGATGATTTTCCATTACCATGAAATAGAAACTTTCCAGGGTAAATGCCCGGGCAGTGTCTGGTAGAAGAAACACCGAATCGGTCATCGACTGGCTTTTGGCTGTGAAGCTGAAATACAACATAACTGCTGTAAAGCCTGTCCGGATAAACGCATTCAGGTTATTCATTTTTAATTCTATCCCAAGGACAACTTTCATTACACTTCAGATTACTTGTTTTCTTCCTCTTCTTTGGTTGAACCATTCGATTTCTTTTGCAGAACTTCATCCAGCGGTGCCTCATATAAACTTGGCGGAAATCCATTCAGCTGCCGCCAGATTTCATACCATAC
>JALOMY010000273.1 GCA_025455225.1 Cyclobacteriaceae bacterium
AAGCAAATGGCTTTTACGGGTTCCTACAGATTTAATCTCCCCGAAACAACTGTTGTATTTGTTTACAAGGGATCTCAAACTGGATGTAGTTAGCGTTGAGCCGGGTATATCTTGTTTTACTTTATCACAATCATTGAACAGGTAATTCAACAAGCCTTTATACGGATAAACTTCCTTCTTAACTGATTTTCCATAGACAAGTTCAGTTCGTGTTTCACTTTTTAATTCATGGTATTCATTGGTGGGATTCATCCTCAGAATAAATCGATTGTCTGCCCGATATAAAGTCGCTTTACCATCCGATAAAACTTCACCCCAAATAACTGCAATATTAAAATCAGGTAATACAAGAATTTCATATTGCAGACCGGTTGAGTAATGAATCCGATGAATTTCTACTGGTGTATAGGTGACCGGGTTACTTTGATGGTTGCTCCTAAAAACGACTTTGTACGAAGTTTGCTGAGATTCAGAAAGTTGACCACGCAAAGTATCGCCTTTAGAGGTAATCAGGTATCCGTCTGTCCAACGGGTTTGTGCATAGACAATTGAAGTCAGTAAGTTTAACAGAATTATTGATACGTATATTCTCATCGTTCAGTTGGATTGATATCTCAATAATAATAAATAGGATGAGAGCTGCGAAGAAATTATTCACAATGATAAAAAATTGATATTTTATGAAAATAAATTCTGATCTAACGTGATAAAATAAAAGGAGAGCCTTGTGAGCTCTCCGTGGTTTTTAGTTCTGGTCAATTTGAATCAGATCTTTTCAACAGGCGCAATCAAATGCTCATCAATAACTTCCTTAAATACATGCTTGGGTAATGCTCCGGGTTGCATCATGGGTTGTCCCTGTACCGGAATGAATAAAAAGGTTGGAATGCTGCGAATACCAAATACGGCCGACAATTCCTGTTCTATTTCAGTATCAACCTTATAAATCACTAGTTTATCAGCATATTCCTGGGCAAGTTCTTCCAGGATGGGGGCTACCATCTTGCAAGGTCCGCACCAGTCGGCATAGAAATCGATTATCACCGGTAAGTCGCCTTTGAATTTCCATTCCTTTTCGGTTGTATAGTCAAAAACCTGGTTTTTGAAATCTTCTGTTGTGAGGTGTATGGTTTTCATTTTGAATAATTGTTAGGCAAAGATCGCATATCGGAGAAGGTCAATCAGTGACTTAAATCACTTTTTAGGCACAGGTTTTATCATGACTTAATTACATTGACTCATCATTGATCAGGGTATTATTTCGAACAACAGGAACTGGTTTTTTTGAATCGACTGAAAGTTATTATCAGCAACAAAAATCAGGGTTTTGTGGCCATTAGGCAGATCTGGACCGAAGGTTACTCCTTCGATGTTATCAATGAAAATTCCAGAATCATCCATATTAAGTAATAATTTTTTTTCAATTGGATGGGCAGGAGGATTTTCAGTTAATGACGGAACCTGAAGAACATTCTCAGCCTGGCTTAAGTCCCCCAGGAAAACTTTTACAGTACACGCCAACCGCCCGGTTGAATACGAACGTTCAACAAAGAGAAGTTGGTCTTTACCAATGCATAGAATTTCAGTTACTCCATTAATGCCAAATGATCCTGGTGGAAAGGGTTTGTGAGTAAGAGATTCCAGTCGATAGGCGTATTGTGCCACTGCCTTTTTACTTGATGTTTCAAATGCGGTAATACGCACCCACGATTTTGTCTCTTCAATCTGGGTTCTGGGGCCATCCTCATACAGTGCTTCTTCCATGGAAGCATAAAGCAGGGTGAAATCGGAGTTGAATGCGAGCCCTTCGAGGGTTCCGTTCTGACGTGGACCTTGCTCACCAGATTTCATATCAAGGTTCTCCGGCAGAGAATAGGTACCCTGGTAAGCACCTTCGATATTTGCCAGGTCTAGGGAAGGAGAGGTTAACGATGATTTATCGCCCTCGCTTGTCCAGACTATCTGGTTGGTGATTGAATTGTACCGAATGCTCTCCGGATCTGGCGCAAGTCCGGGTTCAACTTTATTGGATGGAAACGGTTTTCCATTTTCCTGGAGCAAGGTGTGAACCGAAAGAAAACTGAGGCTATCAATTTTCCCTTGAGGAGACAGATGGATTTTGGCCGTATAGAATCTTGCCGGATTAATTGCTGAGCGATCATCGCTGATCAGATAAAACAGTTGTCGGGTTGTGTCGTAGTCAATACCCGATAAACCGCCAACCCTGGTATTTTCAAATTGAAAGTTATCTCTGAGTTGAAATTCATCGATAAGCCGGAGTTCAGAAATACGGATTGCTTGCTGTGCAATCAATTCTGACGGATGAATACAGGTAATAAGAATACAAGTGATTGCAAGAAATCGCATAAACCGATTGAATGGTTTTGAAAAATAAGTATTACTTCGATAATAACTTTATTGAGCCGCCTTAAATGCGGATGGACTTTTTCCGTAATAATCCTTCCACATTCTGCGCAGTTGCCGACCATCCTTAAACCCGCATTGGCTCGCAATGTAATCTAAGGTATAACCGGGATGTTTCAGCAAGGTTTCCGCATGGGTAAGGCGGCACTTGGTTTTGAAATCCTGTATACTAATTCCAGTATGTTTTCTGAATAACCGCGTAAGGTTCCGATCCGACATATTTACCATTTCTGCCAGCTCTTCAATTGAATTCTTGGCAGTAGGATGTTGAACAATATGATCCTGCACGGTATGGATTGCTGGATGTATATGTGTACGAAAATCAAGGTAGATGCTGTCCTGGGTCTGTGTGCCGGTTCTGCGCAAAAATACAACCATTTCACGGGCAACTTTTGATGTAATCACCGGTCCGAAATTTTCTTCAACAATAAAAAGTGCCATATCAATTCCTGAGGTCATACCGGCACTGGTGTACATGTTGCCATCTTTCACATATAACTGATCACTCACTACTTTGATGGATGAATAGTTTTTCTTAAGGTAATCCAAACATTTCCAGTGAGTAGTACAGGTTTTGTTCTGAAGCATTTGCGAAGCGGCTAGAACAAAGGTGCCACTGCAAACGGAGCAAATGTTAACGCCCTTGTTGTATTGCTGGTGAAGCCAGTCATAGAAACGATCGTAACCAGCTTTTAACTGACCACTTTGAATGGCGCTGAATTCAATACCTGCAATGAAAAGGTAATCGCTTTTAAATAGTTCAATTGTATTGAAAGAAGGAAGGTTGGCAAACATTAATCCTTGCTGTGAAGGAACCGTATCTTGATCTTGAAGCGCACAGTATTGAATATTGAATTTTGCTCCGAATTGATTGGCTTCGTAAAACACCTGGACCGGACCGGCCAGGTCAATCATGTGGACCTTTGGAAGAATGGCAAAGGCAACGTTGATTTCTTTCTGCATGATTTTAATTCGATTGGAGTGCTTTACAAACAAAGGTAATACCTCACTAAGGTACATGTAAAGGACAACAGGAGGACATATCCGGTCAATAAAAGCAAAGGCCGGATAGGCCGGTTCATATTGGCTTGTTCTGTCCGGTCACTGTCCTTCAATTTTGCTTACTCATGGCTGAACTTTACGTTACCAAATACAACACCAAAGCTAAAAGCCATGATCTCATCAGTAAAAAATTCAATCAGCAAGGCATCGCAGCCTTCTATCAGCCGCACTTTAAAAAGATTTCTGCAAAGCCGGTTAATTACAATAGTAATAGGTTTACTGACGGCAATTATCTCTCTTTATATGATAACTGTCAACGAATCACTATTTATCATGCGGTTGTTTTCACGATAACTACTATTCAATTGTAAATAATAAATTTCATGATTGCAGTTTTCAAAACATCCGTCAATAAAAAGAAAGAGGCTTTCAGACTAAAACCCAAATTAGACTCCGTATCTGACCAGTGGAATTTTGACCTTAGTGACTGCGACCGGATACTGAGAGTAAAGTTACGCCACAAGGAAGAGATCGCATTGATTCAAAATGTTATGCTTTCTGCCGGCTTTACATGTAACGAACTGGGCGAATGAACTAAATGTGATATTGTATCAAATTGAACCAACTAAAAGAACGTTATCACGAAAACAGATATTAGCCAGAAGAAGCCATTTAAAGCATTTATTCAATCAATTGTTGAAACAATTCACATGATAATGATGATTTCAATCATCTTTTATTGGCAACACGCATCATCCCAAACCTGAATTTGCATAAATGGGTATTCAAATCTAATTACAGCGAAATGAGCAGGTTAATTATTTTCCTATGTGCTCTCATTTGTAGTTGTGTGCTTGGTCAATCCGATTTCACGGCAGGAAATCCATGTACCATTCGAATTCAGACGGATTGCCTGGAGCGTAATTTCAGGTCAAACGATATGGCCGTTAGATTAAACCGATCGCTAATGGAGTTTGAATTTAGAATACCGATTGTCTCTCTTTTTTCATTTACCGGTCCGGCAAGTGATAAACTGATTCTTGAAGAATTAGCAAGCGGTAATGAATATATCTTAATTTCAGCTGAGCTACCTCAGGAGAACGATGGAAGTATCGATCTATCTTATTTCAAAGGCAATTCTCCCGTAAAATTGAAAACAAGACTTGAAGTTGGATCCCGAAAATGGATAACAGAAATGTATTTAACCGGCCTGACGTTCAGCGATAATGAAAATATGCTGTTCAATTTTCAGGTTTACATCAATTCAGGGGCATTTGCTGAACCAGTTCAGATTCAGGGTGAGCAATTATCTGGTTTTGAAATTTT
>JALOMY010000274.1 GCA_025455225.1 Cyclobacteriaceae bacterium
TACCAAAAATGGTTTCATAAAATTTTTTAGCGCGTGCCATATTGTTTACTGGAATTTCAAACCAGCTGATGGCGTGGTTAAGTTTTTTCATAGCTATAGCGTACTTGGTTGTTGAATTATTTCCAGGCTGCAATGATTACACCCATAACCGTTAAGGCTACGATGCTGTACCCTGCATTAATCAGGAACAATTTGAACGATTTATGCTCAAACAGGTAATGCATGCCTACAAACGTAGCCACCCAACCGAAACCGGCCAGGAAGCCCCAGAGCGCTCCCATGGTAGGATCATTTTCAGGCCCCATGAACATGGCCAGGTTAATGGCAGCAATTAATCCGAGGAAAAAAGCAAGGCCGAAAATTTTTGCCATGTTTCCTTTTTTCAGTTCCTCTTCCGTTAATCCGTTTTCTTTCATCCACGCTTTTCCGAAAACTGCCGGTGAATACCACAGGCCGCCAATCAGAAACGTGGATAACGCAGCCACCAGGATGGCCCAATAATTTAAATCCATATTTTCCATAGTTGTGTGTTTGGTTGAATTGATACAGGGAATTTGTCACCTTTATTAAGAGAAAACCAAAAGGTGTTACTGAAACGGAAAAAAGCGTGACTGAACCGGCCGAACGACAGGAAGATGTTAAACTGAACGATAACACCATTCGTTTGGTGGGCATTCCCTTTTTCGGAATCATTATCCCGAACGTAACCGGTTTGTTCGGTCATTTAACCTATCATGACCTCTCCTATTGGTTGGGATATCCCTATTTCATCCTGCTGGCCGGTTGTGTGTGGCAGGGCAACCGGTACCTCATGTTCAGAACCCGGAAACGCTTTACCTGGTTTGACCGCCCGATTGAAAAACTGATTTTATTGTTCGTAAACAACATCTTTTACACCACTCCGCTTACCATTGCGTGGCTTTGTCTTTGGTACCGGTGGGCCGGATTTCCTTCCATTCAGTGGAACATCATTCTGGTGGTAACGCTTGTCATTGTCATTTGTGTATTATTTATCACGCATGTTTATGAAACGATGTTCATGGTGAAGGAACAGCAACATGAGCAAACCAAAAACGCAATGCTTGAACGGGCCCGTGCCGAAGCTGAACTGGAGGCCTTGAAAAACCAGATCGATCCGCATTTTATGTTCAATTCATTGAACAGCTTGTCGTACCTGATCACTACCGATCCGGCAAAAGCCCTTCAGTTCACCGAAAACCTCGCGGAGATTTACCGCTACATCCTTAGTCAGAAAGAACAAAGCTTAATCGTACTGGAAGATGAACTAAACTTTATAAAGAAATATACCGACCTCCTGGAACTCCGTTTTGGCCATGCCCTTATTATCAAGAAGCACTTTAACGGTACAACCGAAAAAGAATATCTCATTCCCCCGATCTCGGCCTTTGTGGCCATGGAAAATGTGGTGAAACACAATGAGATCTCGGAAAGCCGGCCTTTGCATGTGGATATCCGGCTGGAGGAAAATCATTTAACGATTAGCAACATGATCCAGGAAAAACGAAGCATCAAACATTCTTCCAAAATAGGTTTGAAAAACCTGGATGAACGATTCAAAATTCTTACGGGACAGTCAATTTCAACTTCTTTGAACAATCAATACTTCCATATCACCCTTCCGTTAATCCGGTTAACCTCCTAAGCAAAATGAACGTATTGATTATCGAGGATGAAAAGCTGGCCCAGGACAAACTGGAGAAACTGCTTCATCAACTTGATCCTGAAATTCATGTGCTGGCCAGGCTGGGCAGCGTGAAAGATTCCATCAGGTGGCTTTCAACTAATCCTTCTCCCGACCTGGCGTTCGTGGATATCCAGCTATCGGATGACCATTCATTCGAGATTTTTCGACAGCTGCCCGTTGAGTTCCCAGTGATTTTCACCACGGCCTATGATAAGTATTTGCTTGAGTCGTTTGAATTTAATTCCATCGACTACCTGTTAAAACCCATTACCGAAGACAAATTGAAGCGAGCCCTTGAAAAAGTTAAACGGCTTGAGCATCACTTTACCGATTCATTAAAAAAAGTTCTCAACCTTAAGCCTGTAGCAGGTACGCAACGGATTGTTGCCCGTAAAGGAACCGAATACATCACCCTGGCAACCGATGAGATTGCGTATTTCTATACGGAACATAAAATTGTTTTCGTACGCGATTTCGAAGGCAAACGGTTCATTGTAAATGAGAACCTGGGTGAACTGGAAACCCGGCTTGATGGCCGCCAGTTCTTTCGCCTTAACCGGAAGTACATTGCCAACATCAAATCCATCGAACGGTTTAAACCGGATAGCGGTAAAATCAGAATTTCACTGAATCCGTCCATGAATGAAGACATTCATGTGAGCAAGGAGAACGCTCCTGAATTCAGAAAATGGATAGGCGTAATCGGATGATTCATCCGTCTGATCCAATGCTGTTTAAATCAACATTCCGATGGATGCAACCAGCGTCATGATAATAATGAACCAACGATACATTTTATCGGTGAGATTTCTGACCAGCAGAATACCTACAAAAGCTCCCAGGATGATGACAGGCAACAACATTAAAGCAAATACCAGCGCTCTTACGGTGATGGTGTGCCAAACCCATACGTGAAAGGGAACCTTAAATGCATTCACAACCAGGAAGAACCAGGCCGTGGTACCGATAAAAGCATTCTTGGGCAATCGCATAGCCAGCAAATACACACTCATTACCGAACCGGCCAGGTTTCCAACCATGGAGGTAAATCCTCCCACAATACCAGTACCTGCTGCAAATGATTTTTTATCAGGAATGCTTGAACGCGATCCGAAATGTTCAAGGCCAAGCATGATTACCAGGCTTATTACAATTGTAACGGCCATCAGGATCTTAAACACCTGATCGTTAATGAAGGTACCGGTAATCGTGCCCAGTACAACACCGGTTGCTGCCCAGGGAAATAAAATTTTCAGATGTTTCCAGGAAGCATGTTGGTGGTAGTACCACACACCCAGTACATCAGCCAGTAAAAGCATCGGTAAGATGATGCCGCTGGATAACTGCCCACCAAAAACAACCGCCATCATGGGAACCGCCAGCATGCCCGCACCATGCACTCCGGTTTTAGCCATGCCTATCAGCAACGCCACCAACACCACTAAAATGAGTTGGAATGAATTAAGTTCTGCAATGAAATTCAAGCGACAGTAAAGAAAACAAAATAAGCAATTTGCTTGCGCTTTACTTAGTGCTCCTGTAATGAATTTTAATGGTCCATCGCGTATTTTATTTCACAAGAAAACGTATAACCGATGATAGTCAGTAGTACCCTTAGGATTCCATAACAAGAGTTAGCAGGTGTCTTGCCGAATCAATTAAAGGAGCAGCTCGAATCTTCGGCCTTCCATACCACTACTTCGTTGTGAATAGTTGAAGCCTTGATTTCGTTTCCCAAAATTCCAAGCTCGTTGCCAGAGCAATCGTAAACTGGTACAACAGATAGGCAATTGGGGCAACAATTCTTAAATAAGAACACAGTCTTATAACCATACCGGGCCCGGGTTATATACTGGAATTGATAGAACCAAGGGTTTTCCTTCATGCTTTCGATTTCACTCTGTAACCAATCGAGTGCAGCAACCGGATTATCTCCAGTACATGATAAGTCAGGATCACTTTCAGTGGTGCAGGCCAAAACCAGGATCATGAAGATTAGGGTAACGAAACGCATAAGGTTAAAAGATCGGACTTTCATATAAGACACTGAAAACGGGGTGGGCGTTGGAATGATTTTTAGAATTAGTAATGGTTTAACTAAAGAATGAATCTCCGGAATTTAACATGCCTGCTATTCGACCCAATCAGATGCTGTTATTTACTTAAAAATTCAAACACGTAACGATGCGCGGAAACCCCGGGCTGCATAGTAGGATTCAGCACCATTATGATAGACAAAGACATGGTTGTACCGGCAATCGCAAAAAAGAGCTCCACCCAGTTCGCGAATAGCAAGAGGTGTTTTCACCCAGCTCGATGTTTTCGTATCGAATTTACCCAGCTTTTGAAGTTCCCGATATTGATCTTCTGTTAAGATTTCAACCCCCATTGCGGCAGCCATTCCAACTGCGCTGTTCTTTGGCTTATTTTCCTTTCTTGATCGTAGTGCTTCCGGATCATAACAAAGGCTTCTGCGACCTG
>JALOMY010000275.1 GCA_025455225.1 Cyclobacteriaceae bacterium
CGACTTGCCCGGGCCGGATATTTCACGTTCTCTATCAGGAATTTATTTAATGCTACCTGGCCGCCCACAAACTGGGGAGGGGATTCTACAACCAGGAAGATTTCATCACCTGTTTCAACTTCCTCCGGATCATGCGAAACCGTAATGGCCTCAACGGGTTTTTCTTCATAAACCTCCTGATCGAGATTTAATACAATTTCTTCACTGATTTCTTCTTCATCCGGAACTTCTATTATGACGGGCAGTTGTACCCGCTTAATCGGTGGAGGCGGCTGTTCAGTTGGAGGAATTTCCAGAAGTTCTTCAACCGGGAAATGAGATAAATTTTTTGTTACCGATCGATTACCGGGTGTTGATTTCCATTCGAAGGCGACAATTGTCATCGACAATGTCACCACCAAAGAAATCGAAAACAACAGCGGTCTTTTCTGATGAACATCTGCTGACGGGTTCTTTTTGGTAATCATACCGGTGAATGATGGAGTTTTTTGCTAATTAACGACAACCTGTTGATTAGGTTGCCGTTGCTCATAAGACCTCTTACAAATTCCCTTTATCTGACTAATTCAAATTAGCCTGCAGGGGAACTTTAATGGTGAAGTCTGGTATGAAGTTACGAATTGGAAATTAAATAATCTATTCCCGGATGGTATCAATTAATTGATATAGACTGCGAAGTCTATTTATAGTAAATCTGTAACCAACTATTAAATGTACCGATGGCCGTCAGCTGCGTTGCATGGATTTAAAAACCAAAGGAATAACGACACTGGTTCGGACCGGAATACCTCGTTGTTTTCCCGGGTTCCACCTGGGCATCATGTTGATGACCCGTAATGCTTCCTGGTCTAATTCCAATGAAATACCTTTTAAAATTTCACTGTTGCTTACGGACCCATCCTTTTCGATCACAGCTTTTACAAAGACTTTTCCTTGAATTCCCATTTTGAAGGCCCTGTGGGGATAGCGGATGTTCTCCACGATGAACTTATTCATAGCATCCTGGCCACCTATAAACTCAGCAGGTGATTCAACAATCAGAAAAATTTCATCACCGATCTCAACTTCTTCCTTTTCGGTTACAACAGATACTGTTTCCGAAGGAGTTTCCGTTACAGTCTCCTGGTCGATAATCGGAGTAATTTCTTCAATAATTTTTTCGGGGTGGGTTACTTCAATTAGCTGGGTTTGCTGTAAACGTTTAACAGGAGGTGGTGGTTGTTCGGTGGATGGAATTTCCAGGATTTCACCAGAAGGTGCATAGGTATCTGCCTGAACCAATGGCCTTGATTCAACTTCCGTTTTCCACTCCAATGCAGCAATCGTCATGGAAAGACTTAGTACCATGGAAAATGAAAATAATAATGGCCTTTTCAGGTGAATATCGGCCGATGGATTTTTTTTCGCTTCCATACGCATCTTCTGTATACTGTTCTCTAACGAGTATCCTTAGGATGAGTTGTTGTATAGAAGTAATAAAATTGGGACAAGAACAGGACCAAACCGGACG
This sequence comes from Cyclobacteriaceae bacterium, assembly GCA_025455225.1. Taxonomy (GTDB): domain Bacteria; phylum Bacteroidota; class Bacteroidia; order Cytophagales; family Cyclobacteriaceae; genus UBA2336. The sequence goes on from JALOMY010000275.1 coordinate 1,511, forward strand.
TATCACACGATTATCGCCCCAGTAAAATCAAATGATTAAGGAATGAAATGAATTTGTAATAAAAGGTGATTGAATAGCGCTTGCAGGCTTCAGTAATCACCCAAATCGGTGAGCTCCAATTGTGCCATCGCCCTTGCATATTCGTCATCATTCGGGGCAACACCATGCCACTTGTGTGAGTTCATCATGAAGTCAACACCGAATCCCATTTCGGTATGCATTAGGTTCATTACAGGTTTGCCTTTACCCGTTAATGATTTGGCTTTTTCCAAACCTGTTATTACTTCTTCCAGATTGTTGCCGTTAAATTCCTGGACCTCCCATCCAAATGCTTCCCATTTTGCTTTCAGATTTTTTAGATCGATTACCTCTTTAACCGGTCCATCAATCTGTTGACCGTTGTAATCAATCGTAGCGATGAGGTTATCTACCTTGTGGTGGGCACCATACATGGCGGCTTCCCAAACCTGGCCCTCCTGTTGTTCGCCATCGCCCATCAACACATAAACCAGGTGATTGTCTTTATTCAATTTTTTTGTCTGGGCAGCGCCAAGGGCTACGGAAAGTCCCTGACCTAAAGAACCAGAGGCAACCCGCACGCCTGGTAATCCTTCATGCGTTGCCGGATGTCCTTGCAGACGTGAATTCAAAAAACGGAAAGTCGAAAGTTCCTTAACATCAAAGTACCCTGCCCGGGCAAGAGTAGAATACCATACCGGGGATACGTGACCGTTGGAAAGAAAGAAAATGTCTTCACCAACTCCATTCATATCAAAACCGGGCTTGCGGTTAAGAATATGGAAATAGAGGGCAACAAAAAATTCAGTACAGCCTAGTGAGCCACCCGGATGACCGCTTTGGCAAGCGTGCACCATTCGGATTATATCTCTGCGTATTTGGGTAGTAAGTTTATTGAGTTGGTTCAGATCGGGTTTAGGCATGGTATCTTCCGGTTAGAAACGGTGCGAAGATACCGTACCTGAGTTCCCCCTCCAAAATGAAGTAGGGGGAAGGCTTAAATATTTTACTTCTTTTTTAAACGTACTTTCTTGCCTGCTTTTTTAGCAACTGGTTTGACTGCTTTAGCTTTTTTAGCAGTTGACTTTTTAGCTGCGGGTTTTTTAGTTTGAGGCTTGTCCGAGGAAGTGGCTTTTGGCGATGCAGCAGAGCCTTTCAGAATCTGATCAGCATGATTTTTAGTGTCAACCTTGTCAATGATCTCCTCAATTATTCCTTTCTCATTAATAATAAAGGTTACGCGGGCGGTTCCCATGTATTTTCTTCCGTACATGGATTTCTCAACCCAGGTGCCGTATTTTACATGTACCGATTTATCAACATCAGCCAGCAGACGGAAAGGAAGTTTTTCTTTCGCTATGAATTTCTGGTGTGACCTTTCATCATCGCTGCTCACACCCAGAATTTCGTATCCTTGTTTTTGAAGTGCTTTATAATTGTCGCGCAAATTACAGGCTTCAGCCGTGCAACCCGGTGTTTGATCTTTCGGATAAAAGTAAAGAACCAGTTTTTTACCTTTAAATTCAGATAATGAAACAGGTTTACCATCCTGGTCTTTCGAAATGAAATCGGGTGCTTTACTTCCTGCAGTCAGTGCCATAGTTGATTAGAGAATTCGTTGGGTGTATGTTTTTTTATTACCGGCCTTATCGGTAACGGTTAGTTCGAAATCACCCCGGATAAGCTCAGCCGGATTCTGTCGTTCCGAAACCAACGCACCGGATTTGGCATCGTAATACATTAACAACCACTTTCCATTTATGTTTGCCTCATAGCGGTCAATGCCTGATAAATTATCACTGATCTTAAACCTTACGGCCTGGTTATTGGTATAGATACGCGTAATTGTGGGAGGCACCGAATCCGTCAGGATCATGAACTCACCTAACTCGCGGGGCGAAAAACTGATTTTACCTCCCGACCATTCACCGCCTTCGTATGAAAAGGATCTTCCCCGTTTCCGATAAACAGCTGTGCGGTTGTCTTTAGTATAGGATTTTAAAGGTTTTAACGTGATGTTGATACCGCGGCTAAAGGCAGCCACAGGACCTAATACAAAACTCTCCATGCTGTCGGTTCGAAGCTGATGCCTGAATTTAAGATAGAGTGTATCGTAAAGGGCTTTGTCAGGAAAATGAATATCAATCCGGTCGCTGTAGTATTTGTATTCCTGGCCGGATGGAATAAGTGCTTTCAGGTTAGTAACATAGGTTTGATCACAAACCTGGATTGAATCCGGAAGAGTTTTTCTGAGGTCGATCAGGTAAACCGATTTCAAATCATTTTGATAGGCCGGTTCCATCTCAAAGGTAGTTCCTTTAGAATACAACAATGCATTTTGGATATCTTCTGAACAAGGCTTAATGGAAAGCACCAGGGTGTTGTCTTCTGTTTCTGCGGTAAGTTCAGGTTTTGCTACATCCAATAAAATGAGGTCCTTAACGGGTTCGCTGTGCCGCAACCGGAACCGTACATAGCTGGTATTGCCATGATGGTCTTTCATTATAATTTTTACATTAGACTCCCTGGCTTCTGGGATTTTTATTTTTCCAGATCCGGGTGATTGCGAATAGAAGTTCAGGTTGTTGCCGTCTTCTTTATATAGCCGATAGAATCGATTGCCATCCGTCTGGAGTTTTTTGAAATCCATTAC
>JALOMY010000039.1 GCA_025455225.1 Cyclobacteriaceae bacterium
TTTCTTCCTGGGTTTTGAAATTGAAACATCTATTTTCAACGCACCTGAAATCTACCCGGCCAGGGTCTGCTTTGCTAACCGGGATATTGAATGGATTTCTACCATGCGGGCTTGTATATGCCGGGTTAGCCATTGCTCTGGTTCAGAACACGCCCTCGGAAAGCGGACTGATTATGATATTATTCGGTTTGGGTACAATGCCAGCACTTCTGGCAGCAGCCTATTCCTGGCAGGCGGTAAAAAAGGTAATACCCTGGTCGTTTCAACGAATCCAAACCGTTATGCTGGTGGTAGTAGCCGTATTGATGATCTGGCGTGGACTCAATTCTGAAACCCATCTTTTTCACAGTCATGAACCGGATGTTATTTGTATCCCGGAATAATTGAATAAGTTCTGTTTTACCGTGTTAGTTGCATCAGGTACTTCTTCGGGGTAACTCCGAATTTCTTTTTAAAGGCTGCAATAAAGTGACTGGGATTGGTATAACCGGTCTGAAAGGCTACTTCATTTACTTTATACTTTCCTGAATCCAGTAAAACGCGGGCATGATCCAATTTATGGTCCAGTAAATATCCAAATACAGTGTTGCCATAGATCTCTTTGAACCCGGCTTTTAATTGGTACTCATTCAACCCGGCATATTTTGCCAATGCCTTTAGGCCCGGAGGTGAATCCATATTTTTCAGAAGGTACTCCTTGGCATTTTTGATCTTGCGAACGGTTTCTTCATCATTCAGAAACGGGCAGGTTTCGGTATCGGGTTTCTTCTCGGAGAAATACAGGCTGAGCAATTCAAATATTTTTCCATGAAAGTAAAGGTTGCGGGCATTTTCACTCAGTTGAACGGAGAACAATTGGTTGAGAACCACAACCAGGGCAGAGGGAATGTCGCGCTCGTCATAAAATTTTCGATTCGCATTTTCAGCTTTCAGAAACGAAATCGATTCATGCGTAAAGAGTTGATGCAAATTTTCCAGCGAAATGAAGAGAAACACCATCCGGCTACCGGGTGAGAGCCGGAGGGTAAACGGTACATCACTTTCCGGATTAAAGAAAAAGTAGTTTTTCAACCGTTGTATCTCCCGGCTATAGTGGGGTCCGAATTCGAACCGGGCGGTTCCGTCAAGGCAGAAATAGAATTGAATGATTTTCCGGTTCAGTGTACCGGCCATACACCATTCTTCGTCCTCCCGGTTGTGTATTGCGTACAGTTTCATATCCCCCATTTCGAAGAGCGGAGAGATATTACTTATTGGAGTATTTTCTTTTTCTATTGCAATCATCTATGGGTACTGAAGTTTATGAAATAACTATTTATAACCTCTTAATTGATAGTAAATACCAATTAAAGTGACAAAAATACCAATTTTTGAAAATCATCCTCACGATCCTAAACCAATGTTATAAATTATACGTATAGAGGTATTTTAAACATATACATAGGCTAACATTTGCACCGATGACTGGTTTTTGTTCACATGAGATTAATTGCTGTATCCTTTCTTAGTCAAATTCTATTGCTTTTAACTGTTCAGGCCCAGTTTAGGGTTACACTGATTGATAAAGGAACGGATAAAGGAATTGAGGGCGCCCTGGTTTACGCTTCTTCACCGGATGGTAAGTTGCTGGCCCAGGATGTTTCTGATCAGAATGGCATGGCGAACCTGAAACTCAGTTCATTTCCTGCTCGGATCAGCACATCGCATATAGGTTTTCAACCCACACTACGTGAAGTTGAACATTCAGGAGATGTAGTCATTGAACTGGATGCCCTTATGCACCAATTGGAGGAAGTGGTAGTTACAGGGCAGTTTGAACCTCAGTCGGCACATCAATCAGTTTACCGGGTTCGTACTATTTCATCCGATCGGATTCAGGCTGTTGGATCAACCCGTTTACAGGATGTATTGAATACCGAACTGAATATCCGGTTTTCACAAGACCTGGCACTGGGGGGTTCCAATCTTTCCATGCAAGGCCTTGCCGGGCAAAATGTTAAAGTGCTGATCGATGGTGTTCCTATGGTAGGGCGCCAGGGAACCGGAAATGAAATCAATATCAACCAGATTAATATCAACACCATCGAACGTATTGAAATTGTTGAAGGTCCTATGTCGGTTATTTATGGTGCCGATGCACTGGCGGGCGTAATTAACATCATCACTAAAAGGCCTGAAGATGATAAATGGAATGCTTCCATTCGGCTGCACGAAGAATCGGTTGGAAATGAATATGGATTTCAGAAAGGTATTCATAACGAAAGTGTATCGCTAGGTTATTCACATAATTCATGGTATGCATCTGCGGATCTGACGAGGAATTTTTTTGGAGGCTGGCAAGGCAGTGCTGAAGACCGCGACAAAGAATGGCATCCGAAAACACAATGGATGGCTGGTGGAGTGACGGGTTTCAGAAAGGGTGATACCGATATCTATTACCGCCTGGATTACCTTAATGAAAATATTTACAACCCGGGTATTTTCAGTGGTATAGAAGCAATCGATCAACGCTACATCACGAACCGGTTTATGCACCAGGTTCAAGCCAGCCTGAAAATCAGTGAGCGTTGGAAGTATAACGGAGCACTGTCGTATACCGACTTCAGTCGTAAAACACAGACAACTACTGTAAATAGAAACACCGGTGATGAACGTCTCGCCATTGGGCCAGGCCTTCAGGATCTGACAGAATTTGACGGCATTACGTTTCGCGGTACATTTCTTTTTAAGCCTGTTGGAAAAATTTCGTTTCAATCCGGATATGATGTGAATATTGAAAACGGCAGTGGCGGCCGGTTGCAAGACGGAGTTTCTTCCATTCAGGATTATGCATTGTTTGCTTCAGCCGAATATAAACCTGCTGAATGGTTGAGTTTTCGTCCCGGTGTGAGGTTCATTAAGAACTCAGCATATGATGCACCGCCTGCTGTTCCTACCCTGAATGTAAAAATGCAGGTCAGTGAAAAGAACGACTTACGCTTGTCGTATGGCCGCGGGTTCCGGGCTCCGTCTATCCGTGAACTGTATTTTAATTTCTTTGATGCCAGCCATTCCATTGAGGGTAATCCGGATTTGGAAGCTGAATTATCTCACAGTTACAACGTGGCTTGGACATCACGCCTGATCCGTCAAGATGCTTTTACGTATGATTTAACAATCACCGGATTTTACAATACGGTCGATAATATGATCGGTTATGGTGTTAAGCCTGGCAATGCAGCCATCACAACGTACATCAATATCGATCAGTATAAGACCAAGGGATTTACCTGGTTGAATTCTGTTCGGTACAAAAGCATTCAGGCTTCTGCAGGTTTTGGTTACACAGGACGTTATAACGATCTGACTTCAGGCAATGAAGGATCAACTGAATTCATCTGGTCTCCGGAAGTTAATACAAATGTAACCTGGTCGTGGCCATCCATACGGTCAAGTCTTTCATTGTATTACAAGTACACCGGGGTAACCCCTTATTATGTGGTAGATGCCGATGGCAATACGGAAATAGATGAAACAGAAGATTTTCATTGGGCTGATCTGAGCCTGCAGAAATCATTATTTAAATCATTCAATGTATCGGCCGGTGTCAGAAACCTGTTTAATGTAACCCGAATCAACAACTCAGCTGCTGATGGTGGCTCAGCTCATGGCGGAGGTGCTACCCGGCCTGTGGGCTATGGCCGTTCTTTTTTCTTCAGTCTAACTTATAAAATTTAATCGTTTACATACTCTTTAACTTTAAGTATATCATGATGAATCGTTTAGTAAATCAGAGATTATGGTTGGTAATTATTTTATTCTTTGTGCTGGTTTCATGCCAGGAAGATCCCCCGTTACCGGATAACCTCGCATCGTTTGAATCTGCCCAGTTGGGATTTGCTGCAACAGAAGATAATCTTACGGTCAATATTAATTTTTCAAGAGCTGTTTCTGAATCTGGAATCCTTACGGTGAATTTTGTTCCCAATGAGGTTATATATGGTATAGATTTTACAACCGTTCCTGCAGCCATCAATACTTCTATACAGGTGCCGGTTGCTTCGGGAGCTACCCAGGTTTCGTTCACCGTTACCAAAAATCCGGATGTATTGCTGGATGGTGATGAGTCCATTTTGTTTTCTATTACGGACGCTTCTGCCGGATTGATTATTGGTCCGTCTTCCGAACTGGAACTCAGCTTTGCAGAAATTCTTTCTGCGCAGGCAATTATGAATATTAATGGCGGAGGGGCTACTTATCCGAATAAGGTATTCATTGATTTAACAGCCAACCGTCAAACAGCCGTGACCCGTACGCAATGGGATCTGGGTTTCTTTACAGGTTCCGATTTTCGGGCAATCCTGAATTCATCCAATGGTATGATGGCCCGGGCATTGGATAAAACCAATCTCAATGAGGTTACCGCTGCAGATACAGTTGGATTCGGGTCCCAGCTTTCCTTAAGTGCAGTTTTTGCGGCAGCCCTGGTAACACCTGCTCCTACCTGGATTACGGAAGCAAAAAACTGGATTGATGATCCTTCCGGTGACCTGACGAAAACAGCGATTGCTTCCATTAGCGCAACCGATAGTGAAAATAAAGTATACATCATCAACCGGGGTTCTGGTGTTGGTAGTCCTGCTCCGGATCTGGGCTGGAAGAAGATTCGCATTCTCCGCAACGGAGCTGGTTATAAAATTCAATACGCGGATATCAGCGCCACTACGTTCGATGAAATTCAGATCATCAAAGACGCTGCATTCAATTTTGTTTACTTCAGCTTCCAGAATGGAACCGTAGCCGTAGAACCTGAAAAAGAACGTTGGGACATTGCCTGGACAGGATTTACCAATTTAACTGCGCTTGGCCCTCCAGGCTCTCCTTTGATTCCTTATTATTTCCAGGATGTGGTTTTACAAAACCGCAATGGTGTTGAAACGGCTGAGTTACTGATTGCTAATGCAGGCAGTTATGAAAATTTCGGTGAGGAAGATTTAGCCGGCATTACTTTTTCAACCAATCAATTAGGAATTGGTTCGAATTGGCGTTCAGGTGGAGGTCCTGGTACAGCACCAGCTGTACGCACCGATCGCTTCTATCTGGTGAAAGATGCTGATGGTAACATATACAAGTTGCGGTTTACAGCATTAACCCAGGACGGTGAGCGTGGAAGGCCTCAGATTGAGTTTGCTTTACTTCAGCAAGGTGTCTGATTATCGGCTATGAATGGATGAAGCTGTCTCAAAAGTCAACATAATCTACTACGTCACATCGAACGCAGTGAGATGTCTCTTTTTTGAATGCTAATTATGGGGATTCCCCACTGCGTGCGGAATGACAAGTGGACTATTGAGACAGCCTCATTTTTTAATACAATGAATTATGATTGAGTATATACCCATTCTTACAACTCTTTTTTCTGTCTATTTTCTTCTGGTAATCTACAAGCATTGGCAATTAAATCCGAAACCGTATTTATTATGGTGGACGCTCGGTGTCTTTACGTTTGGATTCGGAACCGCGACCGAAAGCATCAATGCACTCTTTGGATGGAGCGAGTGGAATTTCCGGTTATGGTACGTAAGCGGGGCTTTATTAGGTGGATTTCCATTAGCACAAGGGTCTGTTTACCTGCTCATGAACAAACGATTCGGAGATATCAGCAGTTTGCTGGTAATGAGTATGGTTGTGATAGGTTCGATTTGTGTTTTTAGTTCGCCCATCGTGTTACCGGATAATTTCGATCAGACCCTGGGCGGAAAAATTTTGTCGTGGCAATGGGTACGCTACTTTTCACCCTTTATTAATCTCTACTCATTTATCTTCCTGGTAGGTGGTGCTGTTTATTCGGCTGTTCGGTATTACCGCCAGGAAAACAGGCAAGGAAGATTTTTAGGGAATGTGCTGATTGCTGTGGGCGCGTTGTTACCCGGTATTGGTGGTTCGTTCACCCGGATGGGTTACGTGAACGTATTGTTTGTAACCGAACTGCTTGGATTAATAATGATTTATTTGGGATATCAGATAATCAAACAGGATCGTTCTATATCAATTCACACTGTCCAGGTTCGTACTTGATTCAATATATTACCCCCTTGCCACGTTCCACTTCACCACCTGTTCAAGTTTGTGGGGGTGGAGAACGTTGATTTTTCCTCCTTCGATGTTGATGATGCCTTCTTCCCGGAAATCAGACAACACCCGAATAACGGATTCAGAGGCGGTGCCCACCATTTTCGCCAGGTCATCACGGGACACAGATACCGTGTCACTTTCTTTCATATGATGAATCTTCAACAGGGCTTCAGCTGTGCGCTGACGAACGGAGTTGTAAGCCAGGTTAAGTAACTGGGCTTCTTTTTCTGAAATCTTCTTGCAAAGCAGGGTTACGAATGTTCTTGAAATTTCCGGGTTGCTGTGTAATAACGTAAGAAAATCATGACGCGGAATAATGACCAGCTCGCTGTCTTCCAGAGCCACAGCCGATTCACCATAATGTTCATTTTCCAGGATAGCCTCGTATCCGAAGAAATCACCGGTTTTGTAAAGACTGATGATGAGCTCCTTTCCATCGGCATTGGTGCGAAAGGACTTTACATTTCCAGATTGAATAAAGAATAGGGCATTAGGCAGTTCGCCCTCCATGTATATGCCCGCTTTCTTCTTGTAGATTTTTATTTTTTTGTCTTTGCAGAGATCTTTCAGGTTTAAAATTCGCTGCGCGTCTTCAATGAATTCATTCAGGCCGGATGCATCTGAGCTGTATTGTTTTTTAAGTATGCTTACCTTGTTAAGGCGGGTTTCAACGGCATTCAGAAGATCGGTATCATCAAATGGTTTGGTCAAATAATCATCAGCACCGAGCGTCATGCCCTTACGGATATCTGACTTTTCGGTCTTGGCGGTAAGGAATATAAACGGAATACTCGCAGTCTCCATTTTTTTGCTGAGGATGTGCAGAACACCATACCCATCCAGTTCGGGCATCATGATGTCACAAATAATAAGATCCGGTTGTTCACGGTTGGCCAGTTCAACGCCAATCTTTCCGTTTTCAGCTGTCACCACGTTGTAGTTGGCCAGGGTGAGAATTTCGGCTGTGTTTTCACGAACTTCCGGGTTATCTTCAATTAGCAGAATTTTTTTCATGATAGGGGTAACGTTACGGTAAAAGTACTTCCTTTTCCTTCAAGACTGTTAAAATCGATGGATCCTCCCAGCAAATCTACATAGCGTTTAACAATGTTCAAGCCCAAGCCTGTGCCTTGTATATTGGAAACGTTGCTAGCCCGGAAGAACCGCTCGAACATGTGCTTGATATCGCCTTCCGGGATACCAATGCCCTCGTCCTGAATGACAATTTCCAGGGAATGATCTACTGATCGGGAAGTAATATAAATCGTTTTATTGGCAGATGAATATTTGCTGGCGTTGGAGATCAGGTTAAAGAGGATATTTCGCATGACCCGTTTATCAAGTTGAAGCACGCGCTGGGCAAGATCGTAATCCGTTTGTATGTGCTGGCCTTCCTTTAACAGGGGCTTAACCTCTTCAACCAGCTCCTGCAAATACTCCGTGTAGTCAACTGATTCATTGTTGATCTCAACCCGACCTTCTTCCAGGCGACCCAGCGAAAGGAAATCATTTAATATTGCCGTGAGGTGATTAACAGAAGATTTAATCCGCTGTACATGTTTATCAATTTTATCGAGATCGCCTTTTTTGGCGTATTGGCCGATAAGGGATGCCGAACTTAATACACTGCTTAATGGGGTACGGAATTCATGGGAAGCAATCGAAACAAATTTGGTTTTAAGTTCATTAAGTTCACGTTCACGGTCAAGGGCCTTCTTTGTGTCTTCTTCAGCCTTTTTTCGTTCCGCAATTTGTTCCTGTAGAAATAGATTGGCCTTTTCCAGGTCTTCAATCAGCTTATTGAGGGCTTCGGTTCGAATGTGGACTTTCTTTTCAAGTTCGGCAGCATAAACAAGTAATTGTTCTTCGCTGCGCCTGAGTGCCTCTTCGGATTTCTTACGTTCCGAAATGTCAATAATGAACGCTACAACAACGAACAGTTTGTTGATCTCCTTATAGCTTAAACTTACCTCAACCGGAAATTCCGTTCCATCTTTACGCTGAGCCACCAGGTCACGGCCGGCTCCCATTCGCCTCGGTGCCGGGTTGTCATGAAACATCCTACGAAACTCTACATGGCGGGCATGGTACCTAAGCGGCAATAGAACTTCAAGCGGTTTGCCAATCAGTTCCCCGGGTAAATAGCCAAAAATGCGTTCGGATACCGGGTTGGCCAATTGAATAATACCATCCGCATCAACCATAAGTATGCCTTCGGCAGACCCCTGAAAAATTTCCCGGAATGTGTCGGAAGTCGAAAATGCATGTTGAAAGGCGTCTTTCATGAATAATTAAGCCCCCAATTTAAGACAGGAAGTTAGTTATGACAAAAATCAGGTTTGGAGTTGATGCATGTCGTGATCGGCCGTACAGAATTCTCCTACGTTCGTGATTGTAATATACCCGAGTTATTCCTATGAAGGCAATTCTATGCGCACTTGACTTTTCCGAAGCAACCGACCATGTAATCAAGGTGGCCCTGGAAGTTGCTGCTCAAAAGCGAACCCATTTGGTCGTTCTGTATGCTTACCGGTTAATTCAACCCAAAACTCAGGATATTACTGAATATCGTAACAGCATGGTTAGTAAGGCCCGGGCCGATTTTGAGGCTATTGTTAAACGTCTGAAAATCAACGGAGAAGTACCCTATGAATTTCGTTCCGAGATCGGCTTTCTCTCGGATCGGATTGAAGCTTATTTAAAATCAAATTCAGTTGATATCATTGTGATGAGTCAGAATCTGGCTCATTCCATTAATGAACATAAGGGATTGACATTCGAACATTTTCTGGATTCAACTAAGATACCAGTCCTGGTTGTGCCGGAAATGTATGAAGCAGCCTGATACGATCGGTTTTCTGGTGAGGTATGGCTATTTGATTGTGTAATAAAAAGTTTAATTTTATCGGATACGAAAACTCAATCAATATGAAAAAAATACTGGTCCCGACTGATTTTTCCAAAGAAGCACAAACGGCTGCCGAAGTGGCGAGTGGAATCGCTAAAAAGGCCAATGCTGAACTCATTCTACTCCATGTAATTGAAGAAGGCTCTAAGGAGTCTGTTAAAATAACCGGTGAAATTTCCTATGAAGATCTGGAAGACAAACTCTTCACCATGAAATTAATTGAGCGTTCAAAAAGACTCATGGAGAAGTTTGCCAGCGACAAAATGTTCTCAGGCATAAAAGTAGTGCAGGAATTGCGCATGGGGTCGCCCTACCATGGGATGCAATCCATTATATCGGAGCAAAAAGTAGACCTGGTGGTGATGGGAACTGCCGGTAAAACCGACTTATCCGAAATGATTATCGGATCGAATACGGAGAAAGTGGTTCGTCATGCACATTGCCCGGTGTTAACCATTCAGAAAAAACCGTTGCGCTCTGAGTTTAAAAATATCGTCTATGCAACCTCCATGAGTAAAGATGAGGAAGTGTTCTCGCGCATTGTTAAACGTGCCCAGGATCTCTATGACGCTACGATTCACCTGGTTCGCATAAACACACCGGGTAACTTTCAACGCGATGCGGTTGTAAAAAAATACATGAACGATTTTGCCAAAAAACTTCAGTTGAAAAATTATACCATTAATGTATTTAATGACATCACCGAGGAAGAAGGCATCATCTATTTCGCTGAAAGCATCAATGCCGACCTGGTTGCTCTGGCAACCCACGGCCGCACCGGTTTTGCACACGTACTGGCCGGTAGTATTGCAGAAGATGTAGTCAATCACAGCAAGCGCCCGGTTTTGACATTCGTGGTAAAGCATCACAAATAGCAATTCCCCGGCAACATAAAATAAGAAGACCTGGCAGGCTTAAATCCGTCAGGTCTTTTTTATTGATCGCATGATATGAAAGATTATTACCAGGTTCTTGGTGTATCAAAGCAAGCCACACAGGCGGAAATCAGGCGTGCCTACCGGAAACTGGTTCAACGGCTTCATCCGGATATCAATCCCGATCCTCAGGCAGAGGAGCAAATCAAACTGGTCAACGAAGCCTATGATGTCCTGGGGAGTGAAGCTAGCCGCAAAGAGTATGATTACCGGATGGAAAATCCGTATGCGTCCATATTGATGGAGGAAACTCCAACTGATCTGGATCCCCGCTATCGGAGAAGATCGCCTTACCAGGCTCCTCGTCCCAGGGAAATGTCACAGCGTGAACTTATGCAGAAGGCACTTCCGTTTCTAAAACCAATATGTTGGGCTGGTATAGTGCTCTTTGTTGTACTGATGATCGATTATGTGACACCCCATAATCAAACCCGGGAGCGCATCGTGCGTTTCAGAATGGAAAGTGTACGGAGGAACTACCAGGATTACCTGGTAACGGATATGGGTCGTGAAATGAAAATATCATATGAAGACCGGATCAAACTGATGGAAGGGGAGGAAATGATATTTACACAATCGAGGTTCTTGAAAATAATTATCCGGGCAGAAAACATCAAAGGCAGCATAACCTTATCCAACCTGGCTACCCTCTATGGTAATTTTGTCTTTGTACCGGTTATGCTGGGAATTTCTTCCTTACTCAGTATCCTTTCATTGGGCACCGTGGAATTCAAATTCAATCTTCGGCTGGTCAATGCATTCTTGTTTATTTTTACACTGGTATTAATCGTGGTTTCATAAATGGCGAAGAAAAACGATTGGAAAAAGCGCGAGGGCATAGTTTATTCAACGGCTTCTGATTTTGAATATTCCTATCAGAATCAAGGGACAATGCAAACAATACCTCCGCAACAACAGCAACTACGGGTGTTATTAGATAAGAGCGGGAGAGCAGGCAAGCAGGTTACGCTGGTTACCGGATTTGTGGGTACCGAAGATGACCTAAATGAATTAGGCAAAATGCTGAAATCGAAATGCGGAACGGGTGGATCCGTTAAGGATGGTGAGATTCTGGTTCAGGGTGATTTCCGTGAAAAGATTGTGGATCTTCTGATTAAGGCAGGCTACAAGGCCAAACGATCCGGTTAATAAGAAAAAAGCCCCGGTGAATACGGGGCTTTCTTGCATATAAGAAGAAGTAATTAAGATTTCTTTTGATATTTCTTCTGGAACTTCTCTACGCGACCGGCAGTATCTACAAACAGCTTTTTACCTGTGAAGAACGGGTGCGATGCAGAGCTTACTTCCACTTTAATTAACGGGTACTCTTTACCGTCTTCCCACTTAATCGTTTCTTTTGACTTAATGGTAGAACGGGTGATAAACTTATAATCGCTTGAAGTATCGTGAAATACTACTTCCTGATAGTCCGGGTGAATGTCCTTTTTCATCGTTTATTGCCTCTTTTTCAGTGGTTTTTCCTTAACGGACCGCAAAGATAGAAATTGACCTGCGATTTTCAAGCGGGAATTCCTGAATTTTGGCGGGTTTGATGAACCTGCTTATTTTGCCCGGAACTACTCTCCAGAATGAAAAAATCAATTCTTTTAATCGTTTGTTTTCCGTTTTTGATCCATGCCCAAAGCAATTTCGCTCCCCTGAATGAGTCCTATTACCACTGGATTGACCGGTATGAGATCAAGTCCGGCAAGGTTTTACCCCAGGTATTTACGTCAGTTAAGCCCTATAAACGCTCTGAAATCGTCTCATTCGCTGATTCAGTCAATCAAATGGGCTTGTTCACTTCAGCTACCGATAAGTTTAACCTGGAATACCTCAATAATGATAACTGGGAGTGGTCACGGGCGGAAACCAGCGATTCCCGCAAGCCTTTTCTGAAACACTTATATAAAAAGAAATCCGATTTCCTGTATGCTGATATTCCTGATTTTGACCTGCATGTAAGCCCGGTTCTTTATGTAGGAGGCGGAAAGGATTCACGTACGGAGGAGACTTTATTTATCAATACACGGGGTGTGGAAGTACGGGGCATGATTGATCGCAAATTGGGTTTCTATACGTATCTCTCGGAAAACCAAACCCAGCTTCCGCTGTACGTGTCAGAAACCGTTCAGAACGATACCTCACTTAGTTTTTACCCTGTAATTCCACATGAAGGATTTTGGAAGGACTTTAAAGAGAATCAGGGTTATGATTTCTTTCAGGCGCGCGGCTACATCACATTCGAGGCTACGCGGCACATCAATCTTCAATTCGGGCACGACCGGTTTAATATTGGCAACGGATACCGGTCATTGATCTATTCAGATTACGCACCACCTGCCTGGTTTCTAAAGGGTAATCTGAAAATCTGGAAACTGAATTACTTCTATTTATTGAATCAGTTTACTGCCGATGTTTCGGGTAATTCGGGTGGCCTTACTTCTGTTTCAGGAGGTTATCCGCAGAAATTCATGGCGTTGCATCACATCAGCATCAACATTGGAAAGAAATTTAACCTGGGATTATTTGAATCGGTTGTTTTTAATTCGGATGGATCGGGTGATTTCAGGATCGATTACCTGAACCCGGTTATTTTTTACCGGGCTATTGAACAGCAAAACGGAAGTTCAGATAATGTCTTGCTTGGGTTGGATTTCAAATGGAATGCCATTCAAAAAATACAGGTATACGGACAACTTGTGCTGGATGAATTTTTATTGGAGAACATCAAGGAAGGTAATGGATGG
>JALOMY010000276.1 GCA_025455225.1 Cyclobacteriaceae bacterium
AACACCCGCCTGGTGGCTTCAGGGCCTACTTCCAGTACGTTTACTTCGGCTAATCTTGAATCTACCTATGGAGGTAAATTAACCTTGATGGATGATGTTGCCGATCTGATTCGAAGAGAAAATTACCCGAGTCGTGAAGAAAATTCTACTGCATTATGAATGCACTGCTTGAGTTTTTATCTTTCTCCGATGCCAACGTACGCTACGTGGCATTAGGATCGGTTTTACTTACGGCCAGTTCTGCCCTGGTGGGTTCGTTTACATTCCTGAATAAAAAATCGCTGGTAGGTGATGCCATTGCCCATGCCGTACTACCCGGCATTTGCCTGGGTTTTATACTGGCCGGCACCAAGAACCCGCTCTTTCTATTAATAGGAGCATTTCTCACAGGCTGGTTATCCCTTGTGATTATTGACTTCATTACGCATAATACCCGCATCAAGGAAGATTCCGCCATCGGCCTTGTACTTTCGGTCTTCTTCGGAATCGGGATACTTATGCTAACCACCATCCAGAAGAGCGGTAATGCAGCGCAATCGGGCCTGGATCATTTCCTGTTTGGCAAGGCTGCCTCACTGGTTGGAAACGACTTACTTTCCTTTTCTATAGTTGCCGTTGTTCTGGTGATCACAGTGGTTATCTTATTTAAGGAATTTTCTTTACTCGCCTTCGATAAAGATTTTGCGATTGCCCTTGGTTTGCCGGTACGCACCATTCAGATTGTACTTACCTCGTTGATTGTCCTGGCTGTGGTCATCGGCATCCAGGCTGTTGGTGTTGTGTTGATGGCGGCCATATTGATTACTCCTGCAGCCGCTGCCCGATTCTGGACTGATAAAATCATCTGTATGTTTATTCTGGCCAGTCTGTTTGGCGCCTTAAGCGGACTGAGTGGTGCATTTATTTCGTACACCGCTCCTTCCATGCCTACCGGTCCGTGGATTGTAGTCGTCATCTCCTTTATTGCTTTCTTCTCCTTTTTCTTCGCACCGAAACGGGGAGTTGTCAGCCGGTTGTACAGGCAGTATGCCATCAAGAAAACTATCAATAACGAAAACGTTCTGAAAATACTGTACCAGCTTGGAGAGGCCAACAGCAATTTTACGTTGTACCGTAACCTTCCGGAGATTATCCGGTGGCGGTATTACGATGAGCCAAAACTTATTCGCATACTGAAACGATTAACGAGCCAGGGTTACACCGAGCGGGTCGGTAATACGTGGTGCCTGACGGAGGCCGGTAAGAATCGCGCACAACGTGTTGTTAAAATACACCGGCTTTGGGAGTTGTACCTGACAACTTACATGCACATCGCACCCGATCATGTTCATGATGACGCTGAAACTATTGAGCATTTGTTAACCCCTGAACTGGAAGAACGGCTTGAACAACAACTTGGCTTTCCAAAACTTGATCCGCATCAATCAGAAATACCTTATAACAATTAGTAGTTATTAATGAACGACATCTATATCATAACAACCGCCATCCTTGTCAGTTGCAGCTGTGCATTACTAGGATGTTTTCTGATTCTCAGAAAAATGGCTATGGTGGGCGATGCCATTTCACATGCAGTTCTTCCAGGTATTGTAATCGCCTTCCTGCTTTCCGGTTCGCGCGATTCACTGACCATGCTTATCGGTGCCGGATTACTCGGTGTTCTCACCACCTTCTTTATTGAATTCTTTCATAAGAAAGCGAGGTTGCAAACCGATGCCTCCATTGGCGTTACCTTTACCTGGTTGTTTGCCGTTGGCGTTATTTTGATATCGGTCTTTGCCGGTAAAGTAGACCTCGACCAGGATTGTGTGCTCTATGGAGAAATTGCCTATGTGCCCCTGGATACGATCATAACTTCTTCCGGAATGGTGCTCGGCCCTAAAGCCATTTATGTTTCCGGATTTATACTTCTTCTCATCATCGCATTTATAGCCTTTGCATATAAAGAACTCTTCCTAACCACGTTCGATCCGGCCTTTGCCGGAGCCATCGGTATTTCTACAACGTTGTGGCACTATGTGCTGATGGGTGCAGTTTCTGTAACCACGGTAGCCTCATTCGAATCGGTAGGCGCCATTCTAGTAGTAGCGCTGTTGATTGCCCCGGCTGCCACGGCATTTCTACTGACCGATAATTTTAAATGGATGCTGGTCCTGGCTTGCTTGACCGGAATCATTGCTTCTATTGCCGGGTATTACCTGGCCGTTTGGCTTGATGGCTCTATTGCTGGCGCCATTGCTTCGATTACCGGAGTAATTTTTCTTATCGCTGTATTCTTCTCCCCCCTGCATGGAATCGCGTTCAGAAAAGTCCGCGCTTCAGCGCATTAAAATTACCCGAAGACCGTCTCATTCCTTAAATCTGCTGTAAATTGCCTTTGCATTTTTGAATTCCAATACTCCGTGTCTTTACATGATACAATAGTCGCTCTTGCCACCGCCCAGGGAGTAAGCGCCATCGCAGTTATCCGGCTTTCGGGTACAGATGCTATCTCCTTAGTGAATAGCGTATTCCGGGGTAAGGATCTCAATAATCAACCAACCCAAACCGCCCACTTTGGTTACATAACCGATGAAGAAAATGTAATTGATGAAGTAGTCGTTACCTTGTTCCGGCAACCTCACTCCTTTACACGTGAGAATATCGCTGAAGTTTCCTGCCACGGATCACCGGTGGTAGTTAAGCAACTGATCAAATTGTTTTTGAAGCATGGTGCCCGGCTCGCTGAGCCGGGTGAATTTACCAAGCGCGCCTTTCTGAACGGACGAATTGACCTGGCTCAAGCCGAAGCAGTTGCCGACATCATTAATGCAGAAACTGATAATGCTCGTCAAGCGGCCATCAACCAGATGCGGGGTGGATTTTCTAAAGAAATCAACCATCTGCGTGAAGAGCTTATTCATTTTGCTTCCCTCATTGAACTGGAACTGGATTTCGGTGAAGAAGATGTTGAGTTTGCCAAACGTGAAGATCTGAAGGAACTCATCCTGCGCATACAATCCTATATCCGGGTGTTAATTGATTCATTCGATGCGGGTAACGTGATTAAAAACGGTGTACCAACGGTAATTGCCGGAAAGCCCAATGCCGGTAAATCTACTTTGCTGAATGCGCTGCTCAACGAAGAAAAGGCTATTGTTTCTGACATACCCGGAACAACGCGCGATGCTATTGAAGATGAGATTATCCTGGGCGGAATCAATTTCCGGTTTGTGGATACGGCTGGCCTTCGCGAAACCGAAGATGTTATTGAAGCCATTGGCGTTGAACGTACGCGCGAGCGGATGAAAAAAGCCTCGCTGATCATTTACTTATTTGATCTTTCTTCGGCCAAGCTGGAAGAAATTGAAGCAGAGGAAAAGCAGTTGCGTGAAATCAATGTGCCTTACATCAAAGCAGGGAATAAAATAGATAAGGCCGATCCACAACTGTTGAAAAATTTGGAAAGGCATGATTTTGTATTCATTTCAGCTTCGCAGAAAAACAACCTTCAGGCTTTGAAGGACAAAATACTTTCCACAGTACATGTTCAATCCGTAAAAACGGGCGATGTATTGGTAACCAACTTACGACATTTCCAAAACCTTACGCTGACACAGGAATCGCTTCAACGGGTACTTGACGGTATGAAACAAGGTACAACAGGCGATTTTCTCGCGATGGACATCCGGCAAGCGTTGCATTACCTGGGTGAGATCACGGGCAGCATCACAACCGAAGATCTGCTCGAAAACATTTTTAGCCGGTTTTGTATCGGGAAGTAACTCAAAAATTTATGGCTAAACTCCACAGGACCTTTCTAACAAAAACCCTGTGGAATAACAAGTTCATTCATTGCAATTACTCTCCCTCAACGTCACTCGTTAGATAACGTTGAGGCATATCTCAGCATCCACTTTGTGTGACACTGAGGGTGTGGAAAGATACATCTCCCCTGTCGCATACAAGCAGAATTTGTAACGCTGCTCAATTATTCATTATATTTCTTAACCAATTAACCTCATCATTTTATGAAATGGCAAGGCAGACGGCAGAGTGGCAATGTGGATGATCAGCGCGGTCGTTCAGGCCGAAGACCGCTTGGCGGAATCGGACTGGGTAAAGGCGGTTTGGGTATCCTGGTGATCGTACTCATTATCAGCTGGCTTACCGGCACT
>JALOMY010000277.1 GCA_025455225.1 Cyclobacteriaceae bacterium
CTGAATGCGGGCCTTTTGGGATAAAAATTCAGAGGATTTACGACTCAGAAGCAAACCGCAGGCAACAACCGCAAGAACTGCCGATAAGCCGGCATGATCAGCAACAAGATAACAGACATAGGGCGTAATAAACGTTAAGGTTGTATCCGTAGTCGCATTATCTCGGGTGATCCGATGAACCCACATAAACAGATAACCGATCAATAGGCCGATCAGAATTCCTCCTCCGACAACCATAAAAAATTGCAGCGTTGCCTCCTGTACACTGAATAATCCGGTTACGACAGCAGCTACTGCAAACCGGTAGGCAATTAAACCGGTGGAATCGTTTACCAGGCTTTCTCCCTGGATGATGGTTACTACCCGCCTGGGCACATTCAGGCCTTGTGTTGCGGCCATGGCCGCAATGGTATCCGTTGGTGATATTATGGCTCCCAGCACAAATGCTTCGGGCCAATTCATTCCAGGAATCAATTGATGGGCTACCCACGCAATAGCGCAGGTTGTAAAGATTACGCAACCAATCGCCAGCAATGTAATTGGGCGCCTGGCCGCCTTAAAATCCGTCCATGAAGTATACCACGCATCGGCATATAACATGGGTGGTAAAAAGACAAGAAATATAATTTCCGGGTCGAGGTTGATTCGAGGTAATCCGGGAATAAACCCAATGGACAAACCGGCCAGTACGAGCAAAATGGGATACGGTATCCGAACCTTGTCTGTGATCTCAGCCAAAGCTGTGATTACTGCCAGCAATACAATTACAACTTCAATGTTCTGCATACCAGGAAACCTGTTGATAAAAATTACAGAATTTAATGCAGGGGGCAGGCAGCATCAGAAACTGAATCGGGAAATAAAGGATAACAACTCATCACGAAATGAACCGGTATTGGTAATACCGAGTTGCCGATTGACTTCTTCGTTGGGCTTGATCTTAAGTTGACTTAGTTTCATATGCTGATTAATGAGTATAAATTCAAGATCCGGCATTAATTGTTTCAATTCATCAACAATATCCATAACCGAAAGTGTACGGTCAACCAAATTATAGGTTCCACCTGGCAAAGTTGAATGAAGCACCCGGGCTAATGCAGCGGCAATCCAATCAACATGAATAAACGATCGGGTTTGTTCGCCATTTCCGTGAATGGTAATTCGCTTTTCGAAATTAGCTTCAAATACAAATCGGTTAATGACCGCATCGAACCGCATGCTTCGTGAATAACCATAGACATTGCCACAACGGAAAATGTACGTATTGATTTTATCGGATAGTCTACGAACATGCTCTTCCCCGCGTAACTTGGAAGTGGCATAAAACGATTTCGGATCCGGGGAGTACGTCTCGTCTACAGCCTGATCGGATGAACCATAAACCCCAGCACTGCTGGCATAGATCAAACGTTTTACATTACTATCTTCAATGGCGTAAACCAATTCGGCAGTTCCCCAGTGATTAATCTGCTCATAGAGATGGGCATCAACATTGGCAAACGGAGTTGTTACGCGTGCTGCCAGGTGATATACGGTGTCAATATCCTTCAACGCATTTCGCAAGCCACGTGAATCCAGCAAATCCCCTTTGATGAGCTTTATTTTATGATGACCCTCCTTTCGTTTGCCCAAAAAGAGATTGAAGTTTGCACGGCTCAGATTATCGTAAACTACAATCCGGTCGACCTGTGTATCGGAAATTAACTTATCGACCAGTTCGGTGCCGATGTAGCCGGCTCCACCCGTAATTAATACATTCATAGACTTACTAATCGTGAAGGTTATTTACTCACCAGGTCGGTATGCAAGCCGCATTCAACTTTCTTTAATCCATACCAGCGTGCTTCCCGTTCCTGCATCGAAGCATCCAATCTGCGGGTGCAGGGCTCGCAGCCTATGCTTACATATCCCTTTTCTTCCAGCGGATGTTTGGGTAACTGGAATTCTTTCTGGTATTGCCAGATCATTCGGGCATTCCAATCCAGCATGGGATGAAACCGGATAGTACCATGTGGCGCTGGCTGCTCCACTTTCATGGCGGCACGAACTGCACTCTGATCGGCCCGAACTCCGTTGATCCAGACATCATACGTGCGAAGGATGGCATCCATCGGCTGGGTCTTATTCAAATAACAGCAATGATCCGGATCGGATGCAAAGAACAACTTCCCTTCATGATCGCGCTGCATCGATTTGGGCACTTCCGATCGAAGATCGAGCGTTGTTAACCCGAATTGTTCAGAAACGGAATCCCGGAAACGGATGGTTTCCGGAAAATGATATCCGGTGTTAATAAAATAGACCGGTATCGTCTTATCAATACGGCTTATAATATGTAATAAAACCAGGCTGTGCGATTGAAAGGATGAACTGGTAAAAAGTCGTTTTCCTTCGTTTTTATATTGATTAATGCGTGTTTTTATCTCTTCGAATTGCATAATAAAGAGTGAAAGTAGCCAAAATGTGTGAAATTAGGGCATATCACAGCATCCATTTGCCATTTAACAGGCACATGCGTAGTTCAGCCTGTTCTTTGTTTAAAAATAATTTTGTTTAACTTTTTCCGATGAACCTTTTACAAGCATTACTGTTTAAAGTAAAGAATGAAAATTAAGGTCTCAAGAAAAGAGCATTTTAACGCTGCCCATCGCTTATTCAACCCGGCCTGGAATGATGAAAAGAATTTCAAGGTTTTCGGTAAATGCAGCAACCCCAATTATCATGGCCATAATTATGAACTGATTGTTACCCTTACAGGTGAACCCAATCCTGAAACCGGTTATGTCTATGATATGAAGGTTTTAAGCGATCTCATTAAAGAGCATGTGATCAATCAATTCGATCACAAAAACCTTAATTTAGATACTGAATTTTTCAAAACCCTTAATCCAACCGCTGAAAACATCGCTGTCGTCATCTGGAAGATTTTGAGGGAGAAAATAGACCAATCACTGGATGTTAAAATAACCTTGTATGAGACAGAAAGAAATTTTGTTGAATATCCGGCCTCTTGAATCGGAGCTTGATGAATTTGGCGAAGATCATGTGGCTTCTTCCTATAACACGCCCCTGCGCCCGGATGCCTTTGAGTTAGACGATGATGAAAAGATTAACCGGATTGAAAAGCACTTTCGTGAGATCATGACCATTTTGGGTCTTGATCTGAATGACGATAGCCTGAACGGTACACCCAAACGTGTAGCCAAGATGTATGTGAAGGAAGTCTTCAGCGGGTTGAATCCGAAGAACCGTCCTCATGCGCGGCTTTTTGATAATAAATATAAGTACGACCAGATGCTGGTGGAAAAGGAAATTACCTTCTACTCGCACTGCGAACATCACTTTGTTCCCATATTCGGTAAGGCGCACGTAGCCTACTTCTCCAGTGGAAAAGTGATCGGTTTATCCAAGATTAACCGTATTGTGCAATATTTTGCCAAGCGTCCGCAGGTTCAGGAACGGTTAACCGTTCAGATCGCAAAAGAACTTCAGCGTGTATTGAAAACGGAAGATGTTGGTGTAGTAATCGATGCTACTCACCTGTGTGTTGCATCACGAGGCGTAGGCGATACCAACAGCAAAACAGGTACTGCCCACTTTTCAGGAAAATTCCAGGATGAGAATATCAAACGCGAATTCCTTAATTACATAAACAGTAAATAATATTCCGCTTTATAATTATTAAGCACCGGTTCACCGGTGCTTTTTTTATTTAATCAAGTTGTTGATTGACGGTAAATTATTCGCTTTGCAGATTACCGGACGAAAAGAAATAAGGAAAGGAAAAAGAAGAGTTGAATAAAATAATATCCCAGTGCCAGCCTATTATCTGCCTTTGCTTTAAAAAGATAATACAAGCGAAACATAATGAGTGAAGTGGCGAACCAGCCTATGTAATTTTGAATGGGAATTTGATTGGAGTTCCAGCTCCAGAAATCGTATTGCATAGCAACCGGTTCAATCAGTGTATCCATCAAGACAGCCAATGTCGATCCAAGAAGAATTTTCTTCCAGGTAGCCATCCGGATCGAATCAACTAAGGATGCGATGCAATAAATAATCAACAGCCAATTCAAACCAATAATAACCGGAACGTTGAAGATTTTTGGACCCAGCGAGGCACCGTACCGGTATGCTCCGAAAAT
>JALOMY010000040.1 GCA_025455225.1 Cyclobacteriaceae bacterium
GGTTATCTTTCGAATACAAAAGAAGAAAAGGAATTGAATGATCCGTCTGTGCAGGAATATATTGCCTCAGCAATATACCGGGCCATTCGGGATTACAAAGATTAACCCAAGCTACCGAAACCCCGGCAATTCAATCTACGTCAACCCAGCTGTATGAAAGTATCCAAAGAAGTACGTGTAGGCCTTTTTATGGTTGTTTCGTTGGTGTTACTGTATTTCGGTTTCAATTTTCTTAAAGGCATTGATTTTCTTTCTTCCCGTACCAAATATTATGCGATCTATGAAAATGTAGATCAGCTTATGCCTTCTAACCAGATTTACCTGAATGGAGTCTCAGTCGGGCGGGTCAGTAATATCCAGATTCAACAGGCAAGGAACCGAGTTGTGGTTGAAATGGAAATTGATTCGTATGTGATGCTCGGAGATTCTTCGGTTGCTATACTGAATGGAGATTTTCTCGGCACAAAATTTATCCAGTTGAATATTGGAAAAATCAATGAACGCTTAAATCCGAAAGACACTTTGTTGTCAACCGTTGCCAAAGGCATTACTGCATTTCTTGAAGAGAGTGCGGCCCCGGTGGCCGATAACCTCCAGTCAACACTTCGTAAACTCAATACTATTCTGGATAATCTTTCCAGAAATTCTCAAAAGATTGATGCCATCTTTGATGATTTCAGTTCAACACCTGCCCTGGTCAATTCCACCATTGCAAATGCCAATAGCAAAATCACCGGCATGTCAGACAGCATTCAGTCATTAACCGGTAACATCAACAAGACATTACGGGGTCTTGATCCTACCCTAAAGAATTTTAATGCATTATCAGACTCTTTAAAATCCGTTGAGGTTAATGCAACATTAACTAAACTAAAGGAAACACTCGACCAGATTAACCAGACGCTAGCCCGGTTTGGAAAGGGCGATAATACCGTAAGCCGTTTAATGACGGAAGATTCACTTTATGTTAATCTGAATAAAATGATCAAGTCATTGGATTCTTTGGCCGTGCATTTAAATGAAAATCCAAAGCATTTTCTGGCTCCTTTGGGCAAGAGTCAGAAAAAGATTCAACGGGATCTGGAAAAGCAGCGAAAAGAAGACTAATGTGGATTAATTTCGCGTCATGCCCCAGAAAGATCTTGAATTCAATAAAAACGAAGACCAGTACAAGCAGTTGATCGATCGATTGCGTTCGCGTGAAGTCAAAACAAGGCTGGGCGGAGGTAATAAGAAAATTGATGAGCAGCATCAAAAGGGCAAACTGACGGCCCGCGAACGAATTGAATATCTTATTGACAAGGGTTCGTCATTTCTTGAAATCGGTTTGTTTGCCGGGGAGGGAATGTACGAGGAGTATGGCGGATGTCCATCGGCCGGTGTGGTCACCGGATTAGGATATATACAGGGACGTCAATGCGCTATTGTTGCCAACGATGCAACTGTAAAAGCCGGTGCGTGGTTTCCGATTACGGCCAAGAAAAATCTCCGCATCCAGGAGATTGCCATGGAAAACCGTTTACCCATTGTTTATCTCGTAGACAGTGCAGGTGTATTTCTTCCCATGCAGGATGAAATCTTTCCCGACAAAGAACATTTCGGGCGTCAGTTCAGGAATAATGCCAGGATGTCGTCAATGGGAATTGTACAGATTGCTGCCATTATGGGAAGTTGTGTAGCGGGTGGTGCCTATCTCCCTATCATGTCGGATGAAGCCATGATAGTCGACAAAACAGGTTCAATTTTTCTGGCGGGTTCTTACCTGGTGAAAGCGGCCATTGGGGAAGACATTGACAATGAAACCCTGGGAGGCGCAACAACGCATTGTGAAATTTCAGGAGTTACAGATAATAAATTTCCCAACGACCAGGCATGCCTGGATTACATTCGATCATTATTCGACAAACTGGGTCACACCGGGAAAGCCGGCTTTAATCGTATTGCACCTTCTTTGCCTAAGGAAGATCCATCTGAAATTTATGGATTGATTCCTTCTGATCGTGTAAAACCTTACGATACCCTGGAAATCATTAAGCGATTGGTGGATGATTCCCAATTCGATGAATACAAGGAATTATATGGCAAAACCCTGATTTGTGGAACTGCACGAATTGACGGTTGGGCCGTTGGTATTATTGCCAATCAGCGAAAAGTGGTTAAGACCAGGAAAGGTGAGATGCAGATGGGCGGTGTTATTTATTCAGACTCTGCTGATAAAGCGGCACGGTTTATTATGAACTGTAACCAG
Source organism: Cyclobacteriaceae bacterium (assembly GCA_025455225.1). GTDB lineage: Bacteria > Bacteroidota > Bacteroidia > Cytophagales > Cyclobacteriaceae > UBA2336. The sequence continues at coordinate 2,249 of JALOMY010000040.1, forward strand.
CGAAGAATTCCTTTATTGTTTATTCAGGATGTGAGCGGGTTTATGGTTGGGAGTAAAGCAGAGCATGGTGGTATAATTAAAGACGGGGCGAAGATGGTCAATGCCATGGCTAATTCGACTGTACCTAAATTTACCCTCATCATAGGCAATTCATATGGTGCAGGAAATTATGCCATGTGTGGTAAAGCATACGATCCGCGATTAATCTTTGCCTGGCCAACGGCTCAGATTGCCGTGATGAGTGGGGCATCTGCGGCCAAAACCCTGCTGCAAATCCGGGTCAACGCGCTGAAAGCACAAGGGAAAGAAATTACCGGGGACGAGGAGAAATCTTTATTGAAGGAAATTACCGATCGGTACAACGACCAGTTAAGTCCGTATTATGCGGCATCAAGGTTGTGGGTGGATGGTGTAATTGATCCATTGGAAACACGGAAGGTTATATCCATGGGGATTGAGGCGGCCAACCATGCACCGGTGGAACGGTTTAACGTGGGGGTAATACAGACATGATGAGCGATAAAGAACTTAAAGCGCTTGTTTCACTGCTCGATGATGATGATGAGCAGGTAGTAACGCATGTAGTTGATAAAATCAAAACACTGGGTAAGGATGTAATTCCATACCTGGAAAAGGAATGGGAGAATAATTTCAATCCACAGGTACAGCAAAAGATTGAATCCTTGATTCATGATCTTCAGTTGGAGCTGTTAAAACAGCGGTTTAAGCAGTGGTATGAAAGTGAAGACCAGGATTTACTGAAAGGATTATGGCTGATTGCCACGTATCAATATCCTGACCTTGAGTTGGAAACGCTTAAACAGGAACTGGAGCAAATCTATTATGAGGCCTGGCTTGAGTTCAAACCCGACCTTTATGCGTATGACCAGGTAAAGGTTTTAAACGGGGTACTTTTTAATAAGCTTCGGTTTACGGCCAACACGAAGAATTTTCATTCTCCGGGTAATTCCATGATCAACGTGGTTCTTGAAACACGTAAGGGTAATCCCATATCACTTTGTGTTATCTACATGATGGTCGCCCAGAAATTAAAATTACCTGTACACGGTGTGAATCTTCCCAATCTCTTCGTGCTGACGTACAAAGACAATACAAACCAGTTTTACATCAATGCCTTCAATAAAGGATTGATATTTTCACGCCAGGATATTGAGAATTACATTCATGAACTTCGGCTTACTCCTCAGCCTTCTTTCTTTGAGCCCTGTTCGAACCTGGAAATTATCAGAAGGGTTCTGCGTAACCTGATTATGTCGTTTGATAAAATGGGTGAACATGGGAAAGCCGAAGAAGTCAAGGAAGTTCTGCTGATAATTTCAGACGGAAACGACCTGGGTGTTTAATTTCTCCGGATGCTGCATCCAACCGGCCGTGTCTCTGCCGGTTCAATTTTTTCACCGGCAAGTAATTGGTCTATGGCATCCTTCAGGTAGTGCTCCGTAACATCCGATTCTGATTGTGCATTGTTGTCAATCATACCATGATAGACAACTGAAAATTTCGCTGAGGCATTTTTTAGCAAAAAAACTTCCGGGCTTTTACGGGCATTAAATTGTGTAAGTACCTGCTGTTTCTTATCCGCCAGGTATGGCACCTGCAGGTTTTGTTCGTTTGCATACTGGCTCATCACCTCCTCACTTTCTTCCGTTTCCGGATGTGAATTCACCAGTAGAATTTGAATCCTGCCTGAATAGATTTCCGAGAGATTTTTTATTCGATTGATATAGTATTGGTCGAAGGGGCACGAATTACTGGTGAATATTATGGCAACACCTTTCAGTGAAGAGAATTGATTAAGGTTTACTGATTTTCTGTCTCGTACATCCGTGAGTGAAAAATTTTGGATTTCCTGTGCCTTGAGAAAGGTTGTTACCAGCACACACAACAGCATGCATATAATTCTTAACGTTCTATAAGGTGTACACAAGTGCATAGTCGGTGGATAACTGATAATGAAGAGAATATTCCGAAACTTGGTTGTTCTTAATAATCCTGCCTGCCAACGTACCCTTTTCCTTCAGAAAGAATGGATTAATCCGGATGTTTTCTGAAAACGAAAGATCCTTTTTACCATACACTTTCACTAACGATTCTTTGGCACACCAGTACAGCGTTAATTTCACCGGATCCTGACCGGCATCGGTTAATTCATCCTTGTTTAAAATGCGGGGAGCTATACGGATTAGCTTGGTTTTAATTTGTTCCAGATCTATTCCAACCGGTTTGGTTTTATCGAGTATAGCGGTTACATAGGGATACGAATGACTCAATGATAACTCGATTGCATGGTTGATAAAGTAAGGTTTGCCGTGGTCATCCTTAATTAAACCCTGGTAAAAATATCCAAGACCATTCATCAGTGATTGAATTAACAACCGCCCCGAATAGAATTCAAGTCTTTTAATCGGGTGCTTTATGCTTTCTGGAATTGGATCAATTGACCCGATTTGGTCCGCTAATTCTGCTTCCTGTTCTTCAATTCGCCACAGGCCCCATGCTCGATCATTGGCTATTTCCTGGTTGATAAGGGGCATGAATTAAATTTTATGGAACAATTTTAATACAATCTCTTCTAAACTTTCAGAACTTTCGGGCGGTTATCAGAATATGACAGCTGTTAAAGTAAAGCGTTTGCATAATTTTACAGGCCATCGCGACTGCATTTATACAATTCATCCTGCTGATGAGCCACATTTATTTTTCAGCGGGGCCGGTGATGGCATGATTGCTTTATGGAATTTGCTTACCCCGGATGAGGGCGATTTGATCGCCAACCTTCCTAATTCAATTTACTCGCTTCATTATCATCGGCCAACCGGCATGCTGATTGTCGGGCATAATTATAATGGCATTCATGTTCTTGACTGGAAGAATAAGAAGGAAACTGGTTCATTAAAAATGACGGATGCCGCAATTTTTGATATTCAATCCTATGGTTCACGGATCTTTGTGGGAGACAAGGAGGGATTCATCACAGAAGTAGAACTGGAAACCTTATCCATTAAAAACCGGTTCAAGGCTTCCGGCAAAAGTGTTCGTACAATTGCCATCAATGAAGTCAGTGGAGAAATGGCAGTAGGTTTTAGCGATTTTTACATCCGGGTCTACGATTTGGTTACCCTGCGTGAAAAATATGCCTGGGAAGCCCATTCCAACTCCGTCTTTACCGTTCGTTATACACCCGATGGCCATTATTTGCTCAGCGGATCGCGGGATGCACGCCTGAAAACCTGGGATGTAAAGGCCGGGTATCTCAAGGTAGCCGAAGTGGTTGCCCATATGCATGCAATAAATCACATCGATTTTAGCCCCGATTCCAAACATTTCGTAACTTGTAGCATGGATAAGTCCATTAAGGTGTGGAACCTGGACGAAATGAAGTTGTTGAAGGTAATTGACAAGGGGCGCCATGCCGGACACGGGACTTCCGTAAATAAACTAATCTGGACAAATTACCAGACTCAGCTGGTGAGTGCCAGTGATGACAAGACCATTTCCGTTTGGAAAATAGATTTTAATAACGGCCTTGACGCATAATTTTTTTCAGGCCTCAATTTTTTAAACTAAACGATCAGAAAAATGAAAATTACACCGCTCGAAATCCGGCAAAAATCCTTTGAGAAACATTTCAGGGGCTACGATAAGGATGAAGTAAATGCATTCCTCCTTACTCTTTCTCAGGAATGGGAACGCATTCTGGATGAAAGTAAGGAATGGCGTATAAAACTGGAAGCTGCCGAACGTGAAGTAACCAAGCTTCGTGAAGTTGAAAGTTCCCTGTACAAGACCTTGAAAACAGCCGAAGATACGGGTGCCAATGTCATTGAACAGGCACGGGTTGCTGCCGATCTTCATTTGCGTGAGTCGCAACTCAAATCTGAAGAGATTCTGAATGAAGCCAAGATGAAAGCCAACGATACGATTGATGAAGCAGAACAGCGGTCGAAAATGATTCTGGCAGACATGGAAGAACGTTTGCGTACCCTGGTTGACGAGTACAAGAAAATGGAATCATCACGTGAGCATTTACTGGTTGAACTGAGGCGAATTTCTGAAGATGTACTCGAACGGATTGAGCGTGCTCACAAATCGCACACAGATTTTGATGCCGATAAGCACCTCGCTCAAACCCGTCAGGAAATCAAAAAAGTAATTTTCCCCAACCTGGAACAACGCCCGGTGTCAAACAAGCAGGAATCCGTTCAGCAATCAGTCGCAGATAAAGAACCTATAGCTCTCAAACCCAAAGCAGAGTCACAATTGGTAATTCAACGGGAAGTTGTTGAAGTGGAGCATAAAAAGGAAAAAATCACCTCATTCTTTGACGAGATTGGATGACCGGTCGAATCTCGCTTGAAGGTCTGGAGTTTCATGCCTTTCATGGCGTATATCCGCACGAGCGGGAGTCCGGAAACTGGTTTGAAGTTGATGTAACAGTTGATACAGACTTCACGCTTGCTTCGCGCACAGACGATCTCCACGGCACGGTTAATTATGAAGCGCTTTATCGCATAATTAAGAATGAAATGGATAGGCCATCCAAGTTGCTCGAAACCGTGGCGAGCCATATTCTGGATGATATCATGCGGGAATTACCGGTGGTGCAGCGTGCGGAACTGAAAATTTCCAAAATCAATCCTCCCATTGGTGGTAAATGCAAGAAGGCCAGCGTTGTTGTTGTCCGTAACCGTAATTCATGAGATACCTCTGTATTGTTTTGTTTTTAATCCATTGGGGAAGTGATGCGCAGGATAAACTTGCCTACCGGTTATACCAAAGCGATGGAAGAACAGTTAACTATGACGACATGATTGAATCCCTGGCCCAGGCGGAGGTAATTCTTTTTGGTGAACTTCATGATAACTCAATTAATCACTGGCTAGAACTTCAGGTTGCGAAGGATCTGATTGCGCTAAATCCCAGAATAACGCTGGGTTTCGAAATGTTTGAAGCCGATGATCAGATTGTTCTGGATGAATACCTCAGTGGCATCATTGAAGAACGGCACTTGCTGAGCGAAGCCAAGGTTTGGGATAATTATAAGAACGACTATAAACCCCTTGTTGAATTTGCCAAGGAGAATAAACTAAGGGCTATAGCAACAAATGTTCCCAGGCGATACGCCAACCTGGTTTATCGAAAAGGCATTGAATCATTAGATGGCCTGCCTGAACATGCCAGGCAATTCATCGCACCGTTACCCATCGAAATCGATCTTGAACTTCCCGGTTATAAAAACATGATCCAGACAATGGGTGGTCATGGCGCACCCGGCAGCGGAGAAAATATTGCGAGGTCTCAGGCTGTTAAAGATGCCACCATGGCATACTTCCTGTTACAAAACCTTACGGAAGGAATTTTCATTCACTACCACGGGGCTTATCATTCACAAAACTTTGAGGGAATTATGTGGTATCTCAGGAAAGCTTCTCCAAAACTGAAAATTGTTACCATCCACCCGGTAGAACAACAATCCATCAATAAACTGGAAGAGGCAAATAAAAATACAGCCGATTACATTATTTGTATACCGGCTGATATGAACCGAACGTACTGACTTTTCTAATTATTGATTGGCTTTTCGGCCTTCTTCAAGTGCCTTCAGCATGTTCTCTTTAACCTGCTGTATGCGTTTCATCTCATCCTCCAGGTACTTTTGAAGTTCATCGCCTTTAAAATCTTCAGGTTTGAATTCACGCATCCATACCATCATACTTCTGCTGGCTGAGTCAATCTGTGAAACGGTTGCTTCCATTTCCATTCGCTTTTCCTCAACCAGGTCGGTTGAGTTGGCCAGTTTGTCTTTTAATTCGCGCTTCAGTCGGTTCAACTCACCCATGCTGGGCATAATTTCATCGTGAACATCCATTACCTGTTCGTAAAGTGGTTTTTCCTCTTTTTTATTTTCGCTGGATTTTGTTGAACAACCAACCATCAGGATTCCCAGGAAAAGAGCCGTTAATGCAAACGTTTGTTTCATAGTCTGATTTAAAGATTTATTTCATAAAACTACCCGGATTAGCGTTTACCACCCCTATACTAACAAGCGATAGGACAAAAAAAGTTTATTCAAATATTTTGCGAACCAAATAAAATCATCTTTCTTTAAAGTATTGAAATGAAAATGAACAGCATCAGCACATCATTCTGGTTTTATTACTATTACTTTTTTAGACCCCAGCCGGGATTTAAACGAGTAGCATGTTGTTGTTGATGTAAGCGATAACGAAGAACTCTGAAAAGTCCCGGTAAAAAACCGGGACTTTTTTTATGCCTGTTTTAAAAAAATGAAAAAGAAAAAGATTAAAGTGGCCATTCAGGGTATATCCACAAGCTTCCATGAAGTGGCGGCCTTGACCTGGTTTCATGAGCCCGTAGAAATTATTGAATGCATGACGTTTCATGCGTTGTGCGAGGCTCTTGATAAAGGTAAAGCCGACTATGCTGTAATGGCCATTGAAAATTCCATTGCAGGCAGCATTCTGCCAAATTATTTCCTGTTACAGCAGTACCATTTTAATATTACCGGAGAAATTTACCTGCCTATTCATTTACACCTTTTAGCGTTACGCGGAGTTAAATTAAGGGACGTAGCGTGCATTGAGTCGCACCCCATGGCCATCCGTCAATGCTCTGAATTTCTCCATGCTTTGAATGGAATTGAAATACGCGAAAGTGACGATACAGCATTTTCAGCCAGAAAAGTAAAGGAGCTGAAATTGAAAAATACGGCAGCCATAGCCAACGAATTTGCTGCCAAAAAATTCGGATTGCAGATCCTGGAACGGAGAATTGAAACGCATAAGAAAAACTTCACCCGTTTTCTGATTCTGAACCGCAGATCCGTGCAGACGGCTGATGCGAATAAGGCATCCCTCAGTTTTGAAGTGGCCAATGAGGTTGGCAGCCTTGCTGATGCATTAATGACCTTTAAAACCAACAGCATTAATCTCACTAAAATTCAATCCATTCCAATTATCGGTAAGCCGAATGAGTATTCTATTCATGTCGATGTGGAGTGGAAGCGCAGAAAAAATTATGATGAAGCCATGAAACAGGTATTGCGACAGGTAAAGAATCTGAATGTTCTGGGTGAGTATAAGAAGGCTAAAATCGAATACAATTAATAACGATCAGAATTAATTAACGAAATGAATTAAACCGAAGAATCGATACCTATGATTTCAACAGCAAGACGAATAGCGAATGTGGAGGAATATTACTTCAGTAAAAAGCTGGCGGAGGTGCGTTCGTTGGATACACCTGAATGGCGTGTTATCAACCTGGGAATTGGCAGCCCTGATCTGGCCCCTGCAGAACCTATAATTGATGCATTAGCGAATTCGGCACGGCAACCGGGCAATCATGGCTATCAACCTTACAAGGGAATTCCGGATTTGCGGAAAGCGATCAGCTTGTTCTACAACCGTGTATATCAGGTGCAACTGAATCCGGATACAGAGATTCTTCCTTTGATGGGATCGAAGGAAGGTATTCTTCATATCAGTCTGGCTTTTCTTAATGAGGAAGATGAGGTGTTAATCCCTGATCCCGGCTATCCTACCTATTCATCGGTTACACGGTTATCCGGTGCAAAGGTCGGCACCTATGCTTTGAAGGAAGAATTGGGATGGAAGATCGATCTGGATGAATTGGCCAAACGTGATTTTTCCCGGGTAAAAATTATGTGGATCAACTTTCCGCACATGCCTACGGGAACAACAGCAACACGCGAAGAATTACAGGCCTTGGTTAATCTTGCCAGAAAGCACCAGTTTCTGATTGTGAATGATAATCCGTATAGCCTGATTCTTAATGATCAACCGATCAGTATTCTCTCTCTCGAAGGCGCTGCCGATGTTGCGCTCGAATTAAATTCGTTAAGTAAGTCACACAACATGGCCGGCTGGCGTATCGGTTGGGTGGCAGGTCGAAAAGAACTGGTTGATGCCGTACTTCAGGTTCGCAGCAATATGGACTCGGGTATGTTCCTGGGTTTACAGCATGCTGCGGTTGAAGCCTTGAAAAATGACAGCTCGTGGTTTAAGAATTTAAATTCCATTTACGCGCAAAGGAAAAACGTGGCTCATCAGATCCTTGACTTGCTGGGTTGTTCCTATGCAATCCCACAATCCGGATTATTTGTTTGGGCGAAAGTTCCGGATACTATTGCTGACGTTGAAAAATGGGTTGACGAAATTCTTTATCAAACGAAAGTATTTATCACACCGGGTTTTGTCTTTGGTGAATCCGGTAAAAGATACATCCGCATATCGTTATGTTCCCCGGAAGAAAAATTGTCGGAAGCAAGAGACCGCATTGGGAATTGGGTTAAAAGTAAATCCCTTAAGGAACAATCATCAAAAACAGTAACTGCATGAAAGTAACGATTATAGGATTGGGTTTGATTGGCGGATCAATGGCAATTGATTTACGCAAGTCTGGTTTTGCCCATGTGTTAATTGGTGTGGACTCCAATTCTCAGCATGCTGAAAAGGCCGTTCAGCTTGGAATTGTTGACCGGGTTGAGCCTGAGGACAAGGCCCTTTCGGATGCTGATGTAGTTTTAGTCACTATCCCGGTAAATGCCTTATCAGCATTACTGCCTTCGATACTCGATTCAGTTAACGATCGCGCAGTCGTAATTGATACCGGATCAACGAAAGCCCAGATTTGTCGCTCAGTACATTCACATCCAAAGCGAAATCAATTCGTTGCGGCACACCCGATTGCCGGAACTGAGAACTCAGGCCCCACGGCTGCCTTCTCCGGTCTTTTTACCAACAAGACAACCATAATTTGCGAACAGGAAAAATCATCACCTTATGCATTAGGGTTAACGCAAAAACTTTTCAGTGACCTGCAATTGAAGATCACCTATATGCAGCCTGATGAGCATGACCGACATGTTGCTTATGTATCGCATCTTTCACATGTCAGTTCGTTTTTATTAGGGCAAACTGTTTTGGATATCGAGCGCGATGAGAAGAATATTTTTACACTCGCAGGAAGCGGTTTTGCTTCTACTGTTCGATTGGCGAAAAGTTCCCCAGCAATGTGGGCACCCATCTTTGAACAAAACATGGAATACCTCAGCCAGGCACTTCAGGAATACATTATACACCTGCAGCGATTTCAGTATCACCTCATGAAAAAAGATACCGAAGCGTTATTCCATACAATGATGGAAGCTAACCAGATAAGAAGAGTACTGGAAGGATTTGAAAATAAAGTAGACCTTACTAATCAACCAATTAAACCAACGGAACAAGCTGCTTAACACTTAATATTTATGAAAAAGGAAATGCAAGTTAAAACTATCGATACCTGGGGTATAGTCCCCCAATTAGGCAAACAACCCCTAATCATCAGTGGGCCATGCAGTGCCGAAACCGAACACCAGATGATTACCACGGCCAAGCAAATAGCAGCTACAGGTAAAGTGCATGTGCTTCGGGCCGGTATATGGAAGCCCCGGACGCGACCCGGTCAGTTTGAAGGTATGGGCCAGGAAGGATTGAATTGGTTAATCCAGGCAAAACAGGAAACCGGTTTGCCGGTTGCCACGGAAGTTGCAAATGCCAGCCATGTGGAAGCTTGTTTGAAAGCGGGTGTTGATGTTCTATGGGTGGGTGCCCGTTCAACAGTTAATCCATTTTCTGTCCAGGAAATTGCCGATGCACTTAAAGGTGTTGATGTTCCAGTACTCGTAAAGAATCCTGTTAATCCTGATCTCGAGTTATGGATCGGGGCATTGGAGCGCCTACATAAAGCAGGTATTACCCGGTTGGCTGCCATTCATCGCGGGTTCTCTTCTTTTGAAAAAGGCCCCTTTCGTAATGCACCTATGTGGGATCTCGCCATTGAATTGAAAACTAAAATGCCTGAACTGGATATCGTTTGCGACCCCAGCCATATTTGTGGAACACGTGAACTGATTCCGTTCATTGCACAAAAAGCACTTGACCTGGATATGGCCGGCCTCATGATTGAAAGCCATATTCACCCGGATGCCGCATGGAGTGACGCAAAACAACAGGTTACACCATCGGCATTAGCTAAAATCATTGACAGCCTGGTGGTGCGAACACCTTCAACCGAAGATAAGCAAGTCAAGGATGCGTTAAGCCTGTTCCGTGATCAGATCGACCAGCTGGATGATGAGATTATGCAAAAGCTGGCTGCGCGAATGAAAATATCTGAGAAAATTGGCCAGTTCAAAAAGGAAAACCAGATTACCATTTTGCAGGTTAACCGGTGGGAAGAGATCATCCATACCCGTGTGGCCCTGGGGCTGGCAATGGGTTTAAGCGAAGAGTTTTCGCGTGAAATGCTGAAGCTGGTGCATCA
>JALOMY010000041.1 GCA_025455225.1 Cyclobacteriaceae bacterium
ATATCACCCAGGTCAAGTATATTTTCATTTCGCCAGCCAAATTCATTCAACAGCAATCTCACTTTAGACTTTGCATTAGCATCATTACCGCTGATGAAATTGGTGTGGTCGCCATTTCCAATCAGCTTCGGATTAACCATTAAACCGCACCACATGGTGTTTAATGTTTTAACAACCTTTACGTTTGGAAACGTCTTCTGGATTTCTTCACCCAGTGAATAGGTATTGGATAACGATGGAATCAATGAAGGCGGCATGCCTTTACTAAAGTCTAGCGGGTTGGATACATCAATGATGATTTTTCCATTAATAGCATCACCGGCCATCTGTAACGCTTCAATGGATCCATCGCCTTTCGTACAGTTGAAAATCAGTTCGCCAAATTTCGATGCTTCGGCATAGGTACCGGCAGAAGCTCCAGATTTATGTTTAGCAACAAATGCTCTCGCCTTATCATTGTTGGCGGTGCGTGATCCCATTATAACCTGGTGACCTAATTCAATTAATCGTGAACCGATGGTATCGCCTACCATGCCGGTTCCAAATACAGCTATTTTCATGACTTTAAATTTAGTTTAGTTATTTACTATCAAAAGTATAGCTTTGTATTGGAGTAAATCAAGAACGTGTTGGTTAGGTAAGTTACTATCCGTTTTGACGGAATTGGTGAATCTTCCCTGTATGCCCTGAAATAATCCTTAAAAATTATTTATGAAAATCAACGATGAGCAGTACAAGTTCGTGATTGACGGACAGGATTATCACTGTGCTTTGGATGTAACTTCTTCCTTTATTGGAGGAAAATGGAAAACCGTGGTGCTCTGGTATTTGCGGAAAGACAAAAAGCGATTCAGGGAATTAAAGGATGTAATTCCGGATATTACCGATAAAATGTTGTCACTTCAATTGCGCGCGCTGGAAGAAGATGGTCTTGTGAAACGAACCATTTACCCGGAGGTACCACCACGTGTGGAATATGAACTCACCAGGGAAGGCAAAACACTTATTCCGGTTCTGGAAGCGATGGCCGAATGGGGAAGAACCAAAGCGAAGAAGAATGGGAAAATGGTAAAAGTTTCTATTCAGTAACTGTTTCAGAATTAATCTTTCACGCACAATATTTGTCTAAAATCGAATTATGCATTTGCACAAATTGCTGTTTTTTATTTGCCTGGTCACTGCCTGCAGCAAGGATTCAGATCCAAGTTCAACTCCTACCGCATTATACTTCCCTCCCATCGGCACATCCACATGGGAAACGGTGAGCCCTGCAAGCCTCGGGTGGAACACCTCGAAAATTGCCGACCTTGATGCTTTTCTGGAGGCATCGGACAGCCGTGCGTTAATCGTATTGAAAGACGGAAAAATTGTGCTGGAGAAATATAGAGGAAAGCAATTTGATGGTCTAACAGACTTTAGCGTTACCAGCAATTGGTATTGGGCTTCAGCCGGAAAAACCTTAACGGCAGCCGTTGTAGGTATTGCCGAAGAACAGGGCCTGATTGATCTGGATGAAAAAACCTCTACTTATCTCGGAACGGGTTGGACCAATCTTACGCTTGAACAGGAAAACAAGATTACCGTGCGCCATCAACTTACCATGACTACCGGGTTGGACGATGATGTGACGAACCGCGATTGCACGGATCCGGAATGTTTGATTTTTAAAGCTGCGCCCGGTACACGATGGGCTTATCACAATGCTCCGTACACTTTGTTGGATGGCGTGATTTCCAACGCAACCGGCAAAACATTAAATGCTTACCTCAACGATGAATTGAAATCAAAAACCGGTATGGACGGACAGTACATTCAAACCGGTGACAATAATGTTTATTACAGCACCGCGCGTTCCATGGCGCGGTTTGGTTTACTGTTACTTAACAACGGAAAATGGAATGACACCTCCGTTGTTCCGGAAGCATATGTTACACTGATGAAATCCTCTTCTCAAAATCTCAATCCTTCGTACGGTTATCTTACCTGGCTGAATGGAAAGGCCTCCTATATTTTACCCAACACGCAAGTCAGTATTCCAGGTTCGGTTTCACCCAGTGCCCCTGCCGATATGTTTGCGGCCATGGGAAAAAACGGACAAATCATCAATGTAGTGCCCTCACAAAATTTAGTAGTTGTTCGTATGGGCGATGTGCCCGATACTTCGTTGGTACCATTTTTATTTCAGGATGATTTATGGGAAAAACTAAATGAAATCATACCGGATTAACCTGAGCAGTTCGGAATTTCTTGCCCACGGTAAAGAAGACAATAAAAGCAATCAGCCCCTCGATAAAAGGAATACCTAGTTCAATAAAAATATTGGGGCTCAATATTGCAAAGGTAACGATGGTAATAAACATCAATAAGCCCAGCCACATCCAATACGAACTTTGAATTACCGGAAGTGACAAACGTACAGGTTGAACATCATCGCGAACTAAAAATTGCAACGCCCGCAAATCCCAAACCAGCAAATACGTTGTGGCCAGTAACATCAAACCAGTAACTACAGGAGTACCCTTGAATTCATAGGCAACCGTAATGATGAAAATATTGAGTATCAATCCAAAGAAAATCAAAGCGCCCAACCGGGCAAAACGCTGTGTCATTAATAAAAAGCCTGCAATAATTTGTGTCCAGCCAATAAACTTCCAGTACAAACCTGAATCGGTCATAACCCTGAAAAATTGTTGAATGGGCTGCAAATCCTGAATTGGCTTGTCCATGCTATACATCAGGTTCGATGTACCTGAAATTTTTCCCATTCCGAAAGCTGCGATTACAAATGCCCCACCAATCAGGTAACGAAGGTAAATGGTGAAGATTTGCAAAAAGGTTTTCTGCTTTAGTTTGTCAAGCGTGCTAAGGATGTCCATACATCAACCTGTTTTTCGACAGACGTTGCAATGCCGATTTTGTTACAAGTTGCAGATAAGGTTAAACCAAGAATAAACTGACTATTAAACAAAGGTTATACAAACTAAAATACCGGGGAAAATCATTTTTGATTACCCTCAGTCCATCAATTCAATTCATTAAATTTTAGTACTGTTAAGATGAAACATTGCGCTAAAATTGGCGTTACTTTGTCAAAACCGAAACTCTGCAATACGAATGGTAAGGAAGTTTACTTCTCTTGTACTAGTCATCCTGGCCGGAGCTTTCCTGCTTCCTGACAGCTTGGTGATTACTTCGTATAGCGCCTATTCGCAAGAATCCATTGAGCACAACCAGCGAGGTGAAGAAAAAATTGAAGTAATCAATGTATCACGCAGGGCAATACTTTTAGCACATCCTGGTTTTCGTATTGTTGATTACCCGGTTATTAACCGGTTGTCGAACGTACATAAGCCTGTTCCATCTCCCCGCTTAGAATCGCTTTTCTTAATACACCGATCCATCCGGTGTTAGCCGCACCCATCCTAGCACAGTAGTATTCGATAACACCTTCAGGTGTTAAACCCATTATCCTGATTTTTATTAAACCATTAATCATTATGACTGCATTTCGCAAATCATCAATGCTAAATTATTGTAAAGCCATTTTGCAAAAGGTATCCTTTAACCGAAAGCTCTTTCTTAAGGAATACAGAAAGTCTCATTCATGGCTTTCCGCCTCTGAGATTGGCGAACTCAGAAGTTGGGTACGAAATGCCACCATTCGTAATCAAACCTCTCACTAAATAACAGAACTACATCTTATGAACACAACCTTAGGCTGGATCTTGTTTTCGGCATTCATTATTGTTATGATCATTATTGATTTGGGCTTTTTCAACCGTGAATCAAAGGCTATATCCATAGGAAGTGCGTTGCGGTGGACCTTCTTTTGGGTCCTGCTTGCTTTTGCCTTTAATGGTTTAATCTATTATACAGAAGGCTCAGATAAAGCCTTTGAATTTTTCACTGGTTACCTTATTGAAAAATCCTTAAGTGTTGACAACATTTTCGTCATCATTTTAATCTTTACCTATTTTAAGGTTCCATTAGCGTATCAGCATAAGGTATTGTTCTGGGGTATTCTCGGAGCAATTGTGATGCGATTGATTTTTATACTGGCAGGGATTGAATTAATTAATCGCTTTCATTGGCTCATCTACATTTTCGGAGCTTTCTTGATTTTTACCGGCATTCGCATGCTTCGTCACAAGGATGAATCCTTTGAACCCGCTCATAATCCATTATTCAGGTTAATCAAAAAATGGTTTCGATTCACTCCGGATTTTGTTGATGATAAATTTTTTGTTCGAAAATCAGGATTATGGTTTGCAACTCCACTCTTCCTGGTTGTAGTACTGATTGAAGCTACCGATTTAATTTTCGCAGTCGATAGTATTCCCGCTATATTGGCCATATCGTCAGATTCCTTTATAGTCTTTACTTCCAACATTTTTGCCATCCTCGGCCTGCGATCGTTGTATTTTGCCTTAGCCGGACTGGACAGGTATTTTACTTATCTGAAATATGGTTTGGCAGCCATACTGGTATTTGTGGGCTTCAAAATGTGCATCTCAGAATTCTTTGTGATACCCATCGAGTTATCGCTGGCATTCATCGTACTTACATTATCGCTTTCTGTACTGGCGTCACTTGCCCTGCAAAAGCAACCTTCTGTAAGCGATTAGCTTTAGTATCCTTAAACAGTGGCTATCGTGTAGCCTGAATTACGCAAACCTTTATTAATAAGCTTCACCAATTCAGGGGCACGTGGTTCGTCACCGTGAACACAAATGGTATCCGCCTTTATCGGAAGATTATTTCCGTCTGCTGATCGAACACTTCCGGCTGCGACCATCTGCATTACCTGGGCCAACGCTGTAGTTGTATCCTCAATCATAGCGTTGGCCATTGTACGGGGAGTTAAGGTGCCATCGCGTTGATAGTTACGATCGGCAAACACTTCGTTGGCAGTTTTCAAACCTAATGCATTTGCTTCAGTGATCATCACGCTTCCACTTAGACCATAAAAAATCAATTCGGGATCAAAGTCTTTTACAGCCTGAGCCGCAATTTTACTGATTGATTTATCTTTAGCGGCCATGTTATAGAGTGCACCATGTAGTTTCACATGGTGCAACTTCGCATGCTTTTCTTTACAAATAGCCTGGATGATTTCCAATTGTTTCCAAACCAGTTGATACATTTCATCCGCTGAAAGCTGAACCGGTTTACGACCAAAATTCTCCTTATCGTTAAAGCCGGGATGGGCTCCAATGGCAACACCTTGTTTCAAGCACAAATCGATCGTGCTGCGCATCGTGGTTTCATTACCTGCATGATAGCCACAGGCAATGTTGGCGCTGCTGATGTACGGTATGATATCAGCATCATTCGGCATACCTTCACCCATATCGCAATTGATATCAATCGTCATGGTTCAATTTCCCGAAGTTTGAATTTACATGCTTCCTGAAGCTGGCGTAAACTTCTTTCCTGAATCAATAGCAAATCCTCTGCTTCCTGAACAGAAACAAAAGAAAAAGAAACCCTTTCATTTGGCCTGCATTGAACCAACCGCGACCGATCAGCAGCAATAATATGCGCCATTCTCGGATAACCACCGGTAGTTTGATGATCGGCCATTAACGCGATAAGTTCACCATTGGGTAATAATTGTACCGTGCCGAAAGAGACACCCGTAGAAAGCAACTCTTGCCTTTTGGTTTGCTTCATCGGTGTTCCTGTCAACCGATAACCCATGCGATCACTTTGCCTGCTTATGGCGACAGGCTGCTTCAAAAAATCCTGTTTTGATTTTTTTGTCAACCAATCGAATTCATTTCCCTGAATACAACGAAAGGTTTGTGAGGGCAATGCCTTCATGTTCTTTGTCTTCACAGACCATGGCATATAATATTGCAATACATTCGCACGCCAGGGAAAAACTCTTGTCTCTGTGCAGTCTGTTTCCCTGTTAAATGAAAGCACATCCCCTTTCTTTAAAAATCTTCCTTCATAGCCCCCGGCTTTGGCCTTTGTATTTGTGCTCTTGCTTCCCAGCCATCCCTCGATCTCAAATCCACCCTGTACCGCCAGGTAACACCACGCACCAGACATAACTTTGGTAAACTTCAACTCACTACCCGATGCCACCCGAACAGGTTGGTTCAACGGAATATTTTTTCCATTCAGCTTTGCTGAAAAGTCAGCACCGCTTAAAGCCATAATAGTGGCTTTAGTAAAGCGAAATACGGATGCCGGAAAACTCATTTCGATAACCGCTTGGTTTAATTTATTTCCCACCAACGCGTTTGCGATCTTCATGGCATTCAGATCCATTGCACCATTCGGGTTTATTCCCAGGTGTTGAAAACCAAAACGCCCTTCATCCTGAACAGAATCAGCAATACCAGCTTTGATTACCTCGATGCTCATGTTGAGAGAAGATTGAAGTTTTGTACATCAAAAGAATCAAAGGCTTCTTTGGTGATTGGAAAAAATGTCACTTCATCACCCGGCTGTAACAAGACAGGTGTGCCTTCGCTGTTTTTGTCACTTCCATGGTCTGTGTTGACAGAAATCATGGGTGTGAAAAGTTGTAGGGGTGTCCTTCCGATAATATTCCATCCTCCCGGTGAATCGAGTGGATAAATACCGGTTTGGTTACCGGCAATACCCACACTTCCGGCAGGCACATGCTTGCGCGGTGCAGATAATCGTGGTGCAGAAATTTTATTATTCACAATGCCCATGTATGCAAAGCCGGGTAAAAATCCCAGCATATACACCCGATAGGTTTGTTGCGTATGAAGTTCAATAACCTGATCAACGGAAAGCTTATTGGTTTTAGCCAGCGACTTCAAATCAAGTCCAAACTCGGAGTCGTAACAAACCGGAATGTGAAGTTTGCGTACAGGTAATGTTTCATTTTCCTCACACTCATATAAGGCACGTTCCACCTCGTTTCGTAGCCATGCACACGCTGAGGGGTGATGCTTGCGGATGGAGTCAACATCGTACACGATAGTTAATGTACAGTACGCAGGTATCAAATCTTTCCAGAACGGATTGGGATGACGCTGCAAATACTGAAATAATATAAAAACCCTGTCGTTAATTGCAGCGTCCATTTTATCACCCAAACAAACCGTCAGGGCATTTTCACTGGCAGGATAAATGGAAAGCGCTTTCAAAATCTTGATTTATGCTTAAAAGATAAGGATTTCCAAAGCTTAGAATATTTACTTCTACAAAAATGAAACATATCAATATCTTTCACGTTCGTAGAACTAATTCTGAAAAAATATGAAGGGTACCTATTTAGGAGAGCTTGAAGAACTGGTATTGTTAACCGTGGGCATTCTTTATCCGGAAGCCTATGGCGTTGCCGTTATGGATGAAATTGAAAAACAGGCTGGCCGAAGTTTAAATATCAGCGCAGTGCATGCTGTACTTACACGCCTGGAAGAAAAAGGATTTTTAAAATCCAACATGAGCGATCCAACCGAAGAACGGGGTGGGCGCAGAAAGCGAATTTTTGTACTGACCGCTGCAGGAAAACGAGCATTGGAAGAAGTTAACGAGTTGCGTACGCAGCTTTTCAATCAGATACCGAAAATGGCATTACAATTCAAGCTTGCCTGACTGTATGATGAAAACTTCTCCCCCACGCTGGGCCGATCGATTTCTTGAGTGGTACTGCCATCCGGAACTACTCGAAGAAATTCAGGGTGATGCATACGAACTGTTTTATCGGACAGCTAAAATGAGTGAGCGAAAAGCAAGATTATTGTTTATCTGGAATGTCCTACGGTTCTTCCGTTGGAAGAACTTTAAGAAAAGAAATCCTCATCATGAAAATTCCATATTCCATTCCGCTATGTTTAAAAATATTTTCACCCTTTCACTACGTAATTTCTTACGTTATCCGGGGCACTCCTTTATTAATGTTACGGGTCTTGCTGCAGGATTTTCATGCGCCTTCCTGATTTTACTTTGGGTAAGCCATGAGTATTCATTCGATCAATTTCATAACGACAAAGAAAATCTATTTAAAGTACTTACCCATGTAGATGCCAACGGCACCATTCAAACCTACGATGTGGCCGGCAACAACATCGATGTTTCAACAGTACCGGAAGTTGAGCATGTGACAGTAATTTCATCCGGTAATCGCTGGCCGCATGAATTGTGCTTTCGGCCCGAGGGTAAACCAAACGAGTGTATTTACTTTAACGGCATTTATAGCAATGAAACACTGTTCAGCAATTTTAACTTTCCGATACTTTCTGGTGATCCGAATCCGTTGAATAAGCCTGCTCAAATTGCCATTTCAGAAAAAATGGCACAAACGCTTTATCCTTCAGAAAACCCAATCGGGAAAACCATAAAAATTGATGACACACGGGAAGTGTTAATCGCTTCCGTTTTCAAAGATATTCCGGGGCATTCATCCATTCAATTTGATTTCGCATTACCCTTTGACATTCTCAAAAAACAATGGGGTATTGATGACAACATTCTGGCACAACAGTTTTTCAACATTTACCTGAAAACAAAATCACCGGTTGATACAAAAACACTGTCTGAAAAATTGAACAACGAACAGGTTATTAGCGCAGCATATAAAGCTCAAAAAATCAAGTATGAAGCCTACGCCTTCACCGATTGGCACCTGAAGAGCAAATTTGAGAACGGGTATAACAGGGGTGGCCGAATTGAGTACGTAACCTTGTTTATCATCATCGGCATATTGGTGATGATGATGGCCGTAATAAACTTTGTTAACATGGCAACCGCACGTGCCGCATTACGTGCAAAAGAAATCGGCATACGAAAAGTTACCGGGGCTTACCGGGGCAGCTTAATTGTTCAGTTTATGGGCGAAGCTTTCTTTATTGTTTTTGTAGCCTTTCTGATTTCTGCCCTGGTAACTCAACTCGTGCTCCCCTTCTTCAGCCAACTGATTGGTGAACCCCTAACCTTGAATTTATTGAGTGATCGAATACCCGTGTATTTGGTTGGTGGATTAATCCTCATTGCGCTGATGGCCGGTTTCTATCCTGCCCTTATTATCTCATCGTTTCAACCCGCTACCATTTTAAAAGGACAGCTGTCAAATACCACCACCGGATCACTTCGTTTAAGAAAAGCACTGATGGTTGTTCAGCTAAGTGCTTCCGTAGGGATTATTATTTTTGGAAGTATCCTGTATCGCCAACTGGAATTCATTACCCAAACCAATTTGGGATTCGATCGAAGTAACACCATACGGCTTGAGCCAACCTTTACTCTGCTCAAAAATTACGATGCTTTCAAAAATGATTTACTCGTCAATCCTGTTATTGAAAGTGTTGGTGCATCTGATTCAAATCCATTAAACACAGGTGGTGGTAATGTAGGCGTTGACTGGCAAGGTAAATCACCTGATTTGAGAGTTTCCTTTAAAACAATTGGCTGTTTCCATGATTTTCCACATACGATAGGTTTAGAATTGCTGGAAGGAAATAACTTTCGTGCTGAACGACAGATTCGTGATTCACTTGCAACAGAGGTGCTTATTTCAAGAAAAGCAGCAGCCATTATGGGCTTTGATAATCCGATTGGCGAAAAAATTACAATTGGAAATGCGGCTTGTGAAATTGTGGGTGTTGTTAACGACTTTCATACAGCCTCACTTCACAACGAAATCGAACCTGTAATTCTTTATCGGAAAAAAATCGTCAACGTTTCAGCTATATACATAAAATACAATCCTGGCATGGCTCAGCAGGCGCAGGAAATTGTTAACACTGCTTACAAAAAAATAGAACCATCCTTCACCATGAAGTACTGGTTTCAGGATGAAACATTTAACGAATTGTATAAAACAGAAATCCTGGCATCACGACTGGTTTTAATTTTCTCCCTCATCGCATTGGTTATCGCCATCATTGGAATTGCAGGTTTGGCTACGTTCAATGTATTACGCAAAACCAAAGAGATCGGAATTCGAAGGGTCTTTGGAGCATCCTATACAGCAGTTTTAGGCGTGCTCTTTAAAGAATTTTCATGGGTGCTTCTCTTCGCAGTTGCGGTTTCTGCGCCTCTTGCCTGGTATTCTTCAAATCAATGGCTTAATGGCTTTGCCTATCGCACAGCTATTCCCTGGTGGATTTTTGTAACAACAATAACCGGAGCGGCTTTACTTATCCTGGTTATTATCTGGTTACAGGGGCACAAAACAATTGGAAGGAATCCAACCCAGGTTCTGCGAAGTGAATAAACATAGAATTTCAACCCCTCAGTTTATCCAATAAAAGGTTCAATTGCTGCGCCTCAGCTTTTGTAAGGTTTTTTAAAGTCGACTGCCTGGTGTCTGATGAGCGATCGATTTTAGTTAATAATGCCAATCCTTTTTCAGTGATGCTGATGTCGACCTGCCTTCGGTTGGATTTGCAGATTTCCCGCTTCACCATTCCTTTCAGGCGAAGTTTCTCCACCAACCGTGTGGCGTTACTGTTTTTATCCAGCATACGACACGTAATATCGGCCAGCTTCAGAGCTTTGGGGTGGCTGCCCCGCAAAATTCGAAGTACATTATATTGCTCAGGGGTAATACCAAAGTCTTTGAGAAATGAGGCATTCAAGCCATAAAGCCAGTTGCCGGTAAATAAAATGTTCACGGCAACTTTGTGCTGCTCACTTTCAAACCATTCTTGTTTGATATCCTCTTCCAGCCCCATGCAAACAAAGGTACATTGTACTGTTGTATAGACAATGATTCGTGCTTAATTGTTACACGCTGACCCACCACTTGTCCCGCGGATACAATTGACCGGGTATAACAGCTTCCCCGATCTTTGGAGTAGTAATGATCAGGGGCTTATCGTTAGACGCCTCCAGTAACCGGTTGATCGGTTCCTTCCACGAATGCAAGGCCAGACTGAATTTTCCCCAGTGCACCGGCATAAGCACTTTTGCATTCAGGTCAAGTGCAGCTTGCACGGTTTCTTCCGGCATCATATGTATGAGCGGCCACATCGTGTTATACTGTCCGCATTCAAGCAAAGCCATATCAAAAGGTCCGTACTGCTCTCCTATCGATTTAAAGTGTTGATCAAAACCGGAATCACCTCCCAGGTATAGCCGCATTTGATCTGACTTCAGAATAAAGGAAGACCACAATGTATTGTTACGTCTGATACTCCGGCCTGAAAAATGACGGGCTGGTACGGCTATTAATTCAAGTCCGCCTGGAAGTGAAGCATGTTCATTCCAATCGAGTTCGGTTATCTTATCCGGTTTAATACCCCACCGTTCCAGATGAGCACCAACACCTAATGAAGTATAATAATGACCGACTTTTTCATTGAGTTTCAGAATAGTTTCATGATCGAGATGGTCATAGTGATCATGGGTTATCAAGACTGCATCCAGCGCAGGCATGCGTTCAGCAGTATAGAAATTTGTGCCCGGAAAACTCTTCCCAAAAATTTTAATAGGTGCCGCATGCCCACTCAATACCGGATCGACCAAGATGCGAATAGTATTAATCGTTATGAAGTAGGAGGAATGACCGAACCATACAATCATGGGGTGGATGGTACTTTGATTCAAATCAGTTTGAACAAAGGGAACAGGATGAGACGGTTCTTTATCTGATGGAGGATTGAACTGGGCCTTAAGCAACCGAATTATAGAGAACTCTTTTGACTGTACCGGTGTGGGTGATTGATTTCTAAATGCACCCTGTCTGTATTGTGGTGACTTGCGGATTCGTTCCAGGCGGTTACCCCTGGGTATGCCACCAACAACAGGTTGACTGACCAGGACAACCACAATCCCAATTAAAAAAACTGAAAAAAGTACTGCGCCTATCATTTCTTACTACATAACATCCATTATATCATCAGACGAATCTCCTAAGATTGTTATTGTATCGGTTTTATCAAGTGGATAAGGAGTTCTTGCTAAATTCGTTTATGATTTCGTTTACGGCTACCATTCACAAATTTGATAAGAAGGGTGAAAAAACCGGCTGGAATTATATTGAAATCAGCGCCAGCCAGGCAAAAAAACTGAAACCGGAAACTAAAACATCTTTCCGTGTTAAAGGCAAACTCGATCAGTTCACCATAAAACAAATTGCACTAATCCCGATGGGTAACGGAAAATTCATCATTCCTTTTAATGCCACCATGCGTAAAGGTACGGGTAAAAAACATGGAGATTCCGTAAAAGTTTCGCTGGAATTGGATGAAAGCAAATTTGTTATGAATGATGACTTTATTGCTTGCCTGAACGATGATCCACAGGCCAATACATTTTTTAAAACATTGACTGCCGGCCATCAGCGGTATTTCAGCAAATGGATAGACAGTGCGAAAACTTCATCTACCAAAACCAAACGCATCGTAATGGCGGTTAATGCGCTGGCACGAAATATGGGGTTTCCTGAAATGCTTCGTGAAGAGAAAAGGAACAGAATCTGAGAATCGAATGCTAAACAAGTGATCTAATGTCCTGATAATTTGTAGAGAAATTCATCAACCTCCAACTT
>JALOMY010000042.1 GCA_025455225.1 Cyclobacteriaceae bacterium
TCGCGGTTTTCTTTCATCATCTGCAAGGCCTCATCGTGTACCACTTTTACCAGTTCAGTCTGTTGTTCTGCCTCACAATAGATGAAGCGTTCACTATACGTAGTTTTAGCGAGTTCATCAAAAGCCGTTAAACCTTCCAGGTATCGTTCCTGGTCGTCTTTGTTATAACAATCTTTCAACATGGTGTCAATGAATCCGGGAACACCCGCATCTTTTGCACCAGGAGTATCGGTTTTGGGTATGATGATTTCGCATACCTCCGTAACAATGCGCGCCTGATCGGGGGTGAAAAACACCGGTGTGTAGATAAGTTCGGGTGTGGGCTTGCATCCGTTGAGTACGCCTGAGATGGCTGAAGCCGAAACCGCTGCGCCCATCAACATGGCGGTGCGTTTGATGGCTTCTCTTCGGTCGATGGTGGAATTCATAATCAGTTGTTTTAATGATCTATAAGTTACCTTTTTTTAATTCGTCCACAGCATAGTTGGCTGCGCGTGCGGTGAAAGCCATGTACGTAAGTGAAGGATTGACATATCCCGATGAAGTCATGAAGGAGCCATCGGTTATGAATACATTCTTCACGTTATGCATCTGATTGAAGCCATTGAGTACCGAAGTTTTCGGATCGCGGCCCATGCGAGCCGATCCCATTTCATGATTGGCATTTCCCGGAAATGAAATACTCTCATAAGGATTTACGTTTTTATAACCTACTGCTTCGAGCATTTCAGCAGCCGTTACGGCCATGTCTTTATTCATGCGCTGCTCATTCTCACGGAAGGAAACATCCATGTTGAGTGTGTTTCGTCCCCATTTGTCTTTAACA
The DNA here is from genome assembly GCA_025455225.1 of Cyclobacteriaceae bacterium. Lineage (GTDB taxonomy): Bacteria > Bacteroidota > Bacteroidia > Cytophagales > Cyclobacteriaceae > UBA2336. Next base: position 827 of record JALOMY010000042.1, read on the forward strand.
TCGGTGTTGAGTGTAACACGATTGTCGGTATAGGGCAGGCACTCCCCGAATCCGCCAAGGCCGATATTCCAGTGTCCCGGGGTCTGCGCTGCATTTTTCAATTCAGTACCGATAAGGGATTGCATGGTGAGCGATCCCCAGCCCTCACGGCCGGCACCACCTTGTAAACCATATCCGCGCAGGTAGCCGACTTTATTGTTACCAATATTTTGGAATCGGGGTATATACACACCTGTAGGCCGGTTACCGAAGTAATACTGGTCTTCGAAACCTTCGACTACGGCATTCGCGCCCGAACCTTTATGATGATCCATAATGTTTCTGCCGATCTGATCACTGTCGTTACCCAGGCCGTTGGGAAATCGTGATGATGTAGAATTTAATAAGACGAACGCGGAGGCGATCGTAGATGCATTCAGAAAAATCAGTTTGGAATAATATTCAATGACTTCGTTGGTTTCCGTGTCGATCAACTCCACACCGGTTGCCACACCTTTCTGTTCGTCAAAAAGTATGCGGTTCACTAATGAGTGAGGACGCAGCGTTAGGTTACCGGTTTCAAAGGCTGCGGGTAATGTGCTGGCGTTGGTGCTGAAGTATGCGCCATACGGACAGCCACGATGACACTGGTTTCGAAATTGACAGACGCCACGACCCTTCACCGGTGCCGTAAGGTTTGCAATGCGACTGATAATGAGGTGGCGATCCGGAAATTTCTTTTTGAGCTTGTCTTTGAAATCAAGTTCTGCACAGTTCATCTCCATGGGCGGCTGAAAGATGCCATCGGGGAGATGAGGAATGCCATCGCGATTACCGCTTACACCGATAAAGCGTTCTACATAATCGTACCAGGGCGCGATGTCTTTGTACCGTACCGGCCAGTCAACACCAATCCCTTCTTTTGCATTTGCTTCGAAATCGAGATCACTGAGGCGGTATGTCATTCGAGCCCAGAGTAAGGAACGGCCACCAACAATATCTCCTCGAATCCAATCGTACCGTTTAATTTCGTTGTAGGGATTTTCTAGGTCGTTGATGTAATAGAATTTATTATCACCCCGATAGGAGTAATGCCGCGATTGTATAGGGCAACGTTCACGGTCATCCCGGGTAAGCCGTCCGGCATAGGCCAGCTGCCAGGGGTCTTTAGTAGCAGTAGGGTAGTTGGGATGTTCAACGGGTTTACCGCGTTCCAGCATCAGTACCTTCAATCCTTTTTCGCATAATTCTTTGGCTGCCCATCCTCCGCTTATACCGGAGCCAATAACGATCGCATCGTATGTATGTTGTTGAGTTGCTGTCAGGTTCAGATTCATGATTGGACGTCATGCCGAATGTACTAAATCATCATCGGAACATGAACATGAATTACAGTACCGTCATATCGTTGATTTTCCGTAGCTTTGAATCACTTTTTAAACTTATCAATGGCTCAAAACACCTACAAGTCCAACACTTTTAAGAAACCTGAAAAAGAAAAGAAGGGCAAGTCATCAAAGAAGAATCTGAACGTTGAGTTTATTAAAGATCCGCGGATCGTACTGGCCTTTGGTTTTTTTGTTCTAATTACCTCACTTTTCTTATTCATTGCTTTTTTGTCGTACCTGTTTACAGGCAAGGCAGATCAAAGCGTGGTGGAGGGAATGGCCGGTTCTGGTTTGGTTGAATCCGGTCTGGAAGCGGAGAACTGGTTAGGATTATACGGAGCTATTACTTCACATACTTTTATCTTCAGGTGGTTCGGGGTTTCTGCTTTTTTTATACCGGTGGTTTTATTTCTCATCGGCTTCCGGCTTGCCTTCAAGCGCGATTTGTTGCCATTGTTATCGGTTATCATTTTCAGTGTATTCACTACACTTTGGTTATGCCTTCTGTTTGGTTACCTGACACTTAACGTAGATGGAGTTACCGAATGGAGTTACCTGGGTGGAGGATTAGGTTATAACCTGGCGTTGATATCGCATGGCTTGCTGGGTTGGGGTACCTTTATGTTACTGGTGCTGTCGCTCTTTATATTTATTATTTTCTTTTTCAACATCAGCGCCATTAACCTGTTTCACTCGGTTAACCCGAAGCCAATGGGAAATGATGCGATCATGATGGATGAAGCGGGTAACACCACCTACACCGATGAAAAGGATAACTGGCCTCAGCAAATTCCGGTTGAAGAACCGGTAACCTTGCCGGTTGATCTTGAAGAACCGGTAACCCCGGTTGTTGAACCGGTTAAGCCTATGAATGAGGTGAAGCTGGAAGTAGCTAAACCAGAGCCTGCGAAAAAGGAAAAGCCCGAGCCTGATTTTATAATTGAAGAGCGAACGGAAACGGATGAGTTAGCTGAAAAGCTGGTTGAAGCAAAAGGGGTTTATGATCCAACGTTGGATTTAAGTTCATTCAAATTTCCACCGCTTGAATTACTGAATGAATACGATACAGGCAAAGTCCAGGTAACGCAGGATGAATTGAACCAGAATAAGGACCGTATTCTGGCAACACTGACCAACTTTAAAATTGGGATCACCAGCATCAAGGCAACTATTGGTCCTACTGTGACCTTGTATGAAATTGTGCCGGATGCAGGCATTAAGATTTCAAGGATTAAAAACCTGGAAGATGATATTGCCTTGAGTTTGTCTGCTTTAGGCATTCGAATAATAGCACCCATTCCGGGTAAGGGAACGATCGGTATTGAAGTGCCCAATAAGAACCGTGAAATGGTAAGCATACGCTCGGTATTAGCCTCGCAGGCTTTTCAGAAGTCTGACAAAGAATTACCGGTGGCGTTGGGTAAGACCATCTCGAATGAAGTTTTTGTAATTGACCTGGCTAAAATGCCTCACTTATTGGTAGCCGGTGCCACTGGCCAGGGAAAGTCGGTTGGGCTGAATGTAATCCTCAGCTCCTTATTATATAAGCGTCATCCTTCCCAGTTGAAATTTGTTCTGGTTGACCCGAAGAAAGTGGAGATGTCGTTGTTCAGCAAAATTGAACGGCATTACCTGGCCAAGCTTCCGAATAGTGAAGAAGCCATCATTACCGATACCCGCAAGGTGGTGCACACCCTCAATTCCTTGTGTATTGAAATGGAGAACCGGTATGAGATTCTCAAGGATGCCGGGGCCAGGAATCTGAAGGAATACAATGTTAAATTTCTTGCGAGAAAACTCAACCCGAAGGAAGGACATCGGTTCTTACCCTACATTGTTCTTGTAGTTGATGAACTGGCCGACCTTATGATGACGGCCGGTAAGGAAGTGGAAACTCCTATTGCCCGGTTGGCCCAGTTAGCCCGTGCCATTGGTATTCATTTGGTGGTAGCCACCCAGCGACCTTCCGTCAATGTGATAACGGGTGTAATCAAAGCCAACTTCCCGGCCCGCTTATCCTTCCGGGTAACATCTAAGGTGGATTCGCGGACTATTCTCGATACCGGGGGTGCTGATCAATTGGTAGGTATGGGCGATATGTTGCTTTCATCCGGCTCGGATATCATTCGCTTACAATGTCCGTTTGTTGACACCCCGGAAATTGAGCGTATTTGCGAGTATATAGGTTCACAGAGAGGGTATGATTCAGCCTATCTGCTTCCCGAATATGAAGATGAGGATGCCGGAGCCGCCACGGTGGATCTTGCTGAGCGGGATGTCCTGTTTGAAGAAGCTGCGAAACTGATTGTTATGCACCAACAGGGTAGTACATCCCTCATCCAGCGTAAGCTGAAATTGGGCTATAACCGGGCCGGCAGGTTAATTGATCAGCTGGAAGCAGCTGGAATTGTCGGTCCTTTTGAGGGAAGCAAGGCCCGAGAAGTTCTTATAAAAGATGAGCTGAGTTTGGAACAATTATTGAATGGATTGAAGGAAAAACACGGTTAGTAACCTATTTTTGCTGCCGTTTTACAGAAACTTCAACCTTTCCATTGAAATACAAATGAAAAAGTTCTTTCCAACAGTCCTTTTAGCCTTAATCGTTCAATTTTCATTTGCGCAATACGATGCCAGGGCCCTGGAAATCCTCGAAGCAATGAGTAAAAAGTACAAAGCTTTTACTTCGTTCGAAGCTAACATCACATCCAGCATGACCAATGAAACCGAGGGTATAAAAGAAGAATTTAAGGGTAAAATAACCGTAAAGGGCGATAAATTCCGGCTGGCTATGGAAGACCAGGAAATTATTAATAACGGCACCACAGTCTGGACTTATTTACCGACTGCCAAAGAAGTAAATATTGACAATTACGATCCTGAATCGGACGAAATCAACCCTTCCAAGATTTACGAGTTGTATAAAAAAGGATTTAAGTATCTCTATATTGAAGATGTTACAGAAGGGGGTGTTTTATGCGAAGTTGTTGACCTGGTGCCAGAAAAAAAGGACGCTCAGTACTTTAAAATTCGGATGAACATTGGTAAGAAAGACCGCAGCATTCAAAGCTGGACCATGTTCGACCGCAGCGGTAACCGGTATAAGTATACCATAACCAAATTTGTTCCGAACGTAACTGTAGCCGATGCTTTCTTCACTTTCGATCCTAAAAAATATCCTGGCGTTGAAATTATCGACCTCCGATAAAGAATGTTGAATCACTATATAAAGACCCGGTTGTGCCATTTGCTGCCGGGTCTTTTTATTTTTGACCTATGAACCGAACCGAACTCATCCGCCAGATCCGGGAAAAACAATCGTACTTGTGTGTTGGCCTGGATACGGATTTTGAAAAAATCCCGGATCATTTGAAGTCAGCCGATGATCCGGTATTCGAGTTTAACAAGCAAATCATCGATGCTACTCACGCCTTTTGTGTTGCCTACAAACCAAACATTGCATTTTATGAAGCCATGGGGCCAAAGGGTTGGATAAGCCTTCAAAAAACACTGGACTATATACCAAAGAATTGCTTTACCATTGCCGATGCCAAACGAGGGGATATTGGAAATACATCCACCTTATATGCCCGTGCATTTTTTAAGGAAATGAATTTTGATGCAATTACGGTTGCCCCGTATATGGGTGAAGATTCTGTGAAACCATTTCTTCAGTTTGCTGGTAAATGGGTGATTTTGTTGGCCCACACTTCAAACTCAGGCAGCGCAGATTTTCAATTGATGGAATCTTCATCCTCCCATCGTAAACTGTACGAAGAAGTGATTCTGAAGGCACAAACGTGGGCATCATCAGGTCAACTCATGTTTGTAGTAGGCGCTACACAAGCCGAAAAATTTAAGGAAATAAGGGCATTGGCTCCCGACTATTTCTTCCTTGTACCGGGCATCGGTGCACAGGGTGGAGACCTCGAAAAGGTATCGCAATACGGATTAACTAACGAATGCGGTTTACTCGTTAATGCTTCCCGTTCCATTATTTATGCATCTTCCGGCAACAACTTTGCGAAGGCAGCAAAGGCAGAAGCCAGGAAAGTGGCGGAAGAAATGAAACTATATTTGAATAAATTTTCATGAGCATCTCTTCCGGGGCTATTCTATAATGAATTTGTTCTGAAGACTTATTATCTGTAAAATGTCAGGATTAATCGAAATGCCTTGACTGAATCGTTTCTTCATTACGTATGGCAATTTCAGTACTTTGATAAGAAGTCCCTCACAACTTCTGTAAATGAATCTATTCAGGTGTTTCATCCGGGTGTAAGGAATACCCATGCCGGCCCTGACTTTTCGGATGCCCGAATCAGGATTGGTGATCTGGAGTGGAGGGGAAGTGTTGAGATACACATCAAAGCTTCCGGGTGGACGGACCATCATCATGGTGATGATGCAGTTTATGAAAAAGTGATTCTTCATGTGGTATGGGAAAACGATAAACCCATAATTCGATCGGATGGAAGCCCCATGCCAACACTTGAGTTGAAAGATCGTGCTGATCTGTCCTTGTGGAGTTCCTATAAAAAATTATTCACCAGTGCGGAAACAATCCCTTGTTCAGGTTCTTTTGCATCCGTTCCGGATATACTAAAAATGTCCATGCTGGATAAAGCATTAACTCAGCGGCTGCAGTCCAAAGCAAATGCAGTATTGGAAATTCTGAATTATAATCAGGGGAGTTGGGAAGAAACGGCATACCAATTACTGTTCAGAAATTTTGGTTTTAAGGTAAATGCCGATCCGTTTTTGCAATTGGCAAAGGCCTTGCCTTACAAGGTTATTCAGAAACATGCAGACCAACCGATTCAAGTGGAGGCTTTATTATTCGGCCAGGCAGGATTTCTGGAAATAATCAACCCGGATGAATATGCCGCATTGCTAATTCGGGAGTACTCCATCCTTTCAACGAAGTTTAATTTATCAGATCAGAAATTGCATTTTTCTCAATGGAGATTTCTGCGGCTTAGGCCTGCTAATTTTCCTACGGTTCGTCTGGCTCAATTAGCATCGTTGCTTACCAATAAAAAAAGCCTGTTTAACCAATTTATTGAAGCAGAATCCTGCAAGGAGTTGATGAAGCAATTTACTGTTGAGCAATCACCCTATTGGCAAAATCATTATTTGTTCGGGCAGGAAACCAGTAAGGCCCCTCCTTTAGGCAAGGGCAGTATTCAGAATATCATGATTAACACTACTATTCCTTTACTTGCAGCCTATTCGGTTACGCATGATGATCAACACTATATGGACCGGGCCGTTGAATGGCTTCAGCATATACCCGCAGAAAAGAACATTATATTGAGGCAATGGCAGTCGGTTGGATGTCGTGTTAAAACTGCATTTGATTCCCAGGCGCTGATTGAATTGTTTAATTCCTATTGTCAGAAAAGAAGGTGTTTGGAGTGCGCCATTGGATCTGCCCTGATTAAGCCTGTTGATTGATGTTGCCTTATTTCATTCATGGATTTTTAATTCTTGGTTTAGCCTGGCGGATTTGGCATGTTGACCGGTCACCGGTACGAATTGCTTACTGGCCCGCACTCGTATTGAAATTGGGTGCAGGATTATTGCTCGGGTATATTTACAGTCACCACTATACAGGCAGCGATACAGTTTCCTTTTTTTCTTCCAGTATTGAATTGACGGAAATCGCACGTACTGACTTCGGCAGTTACCTTCATTATTTATGGAGTGTCTCCGAAGCTCCTTATTCCGGTGAAAACCGGACCCTTTTTTTTGTCAAGATCGTCAGTTTGTTTTCATTGATTACTTCAGATCATTACTGGATAGTTTCACTGTATTTCTCGTTGCTTTCTTTTTTCAGTGCGTGGTGGCTGGTCAGACAAATCGCACACTATTTCCCGGCTATGACGCAAGCCAGCCTGGTTGCCTTTTTGTTCTTTCCTTCATCAGTTTTCTGGACTTCAGGAGTGATCAAGGAAGCCATGGCCATGATGGCCTTGTATTTTCTTGCCGGTTTTTTTATCCGTCTTTGGGTAACAAATAGGTTGAATCTTATGGAAGTAATCGCCATTTTATTTTCAACCTGGATTCTCTGGAACCTGAAGTATTTTTATGCTGCTGTATTTTTTCCAGTTGCTGCTACGGGCTGGTTAACCCGATGGTTTGTTGTCAACCGCATGCGCCCTTCGGCACGGAATTTTTATCGCGAAAGTCTGTTGTTTGGTGTTTTGTTCCTGGTTATGCTTTTCATAGTAACCTTCATTCATCCGAATTTCTATCCACAGCGCGTATTAGAGGTTGTTGTTGAAAATTATCGTCAGTTCATTCAGATATCCCAGCCTGGAAAGGCCATTGTATACAACGACCTGCAGCCAACTTTAGGAAGTATCATAAGCAATATGCCGCTGGCCCTTGTTTCCGGATTATGGCGGCCTTTTTTGTGGGAAGCCTCCAATCTTTTTCAGGTACTGGTCAGCCTTGAAAATGTATTTCTTTTCCTGTTCATGGTCTTTTCGATAAAGAATTTTCAGTACCTGAGAACTTCTTCACAAAGAATACTGCTGGTTGGTGTGTTGGTTTATTGTTGCATGCTATGCAGCTTTCTTGCGCTTTCAGCACCAAACTTTGGTACGTTAGTGCGTTACCGGGTAGGATTTATTCCTTTCCTTGTTTTGTTGATTAGCTATCGATCGGTTCTGACAAAGATTCTTTCGAGCCGGATCAAAGTTCAATAGTTCTTGTAGACCAGTTACTTCACGACTACCTTTGTTCAACCTATAAATCCCATGGAAAATCCAGTAATGATTTTTGGCGCCAATTACATCGGGCGCAGCGCGAAAGAGATCTTTGAAGCGAACAACAATATGGTTTATGGTTTCCTTGATGATAATAAGACGCTGCATGGGCAGGAAATTGACGGTGCAACTATTTTAGGCAATACCGATGATGATGGTTATTTGAAATTAATCGGTAAAAAATGTGAAGCTTTTGTTGCAGTAGATGATACGCGCCTTCGTAAATCCATTGTTAATATGCTGAATGAAGTACGGCATATTCAGCCGGTAAATGCCATTCACCATCATGCTTTTCTGTCGGCTTCTGCAGAAATCGGACATGGAAACCTGGTTGATGCCAATGTTCATATTGGAGCGGGAGTCAAACTGGGCAATCATTGCCTGGTTCATTCGGGTGCTATCATAGCACCTGAAGCTTTACTTGGCGATTATGTACAGGTGGGTGCGGGTAGCATTATTAATTCTGGTGTAGTTGTCGAAAATGAAGTTTTTATCGGTTCGGGTGTAATCCTGGTATCTGGAATAACAGTGGGAAAAGGTGCCCGCATAGGGGCTGGTTCAGTAGTTATCGCTTCGGTTAAAGCTGGTGAAACTGTATTTGGCAATCCTGCACAACCCATTAAAAGCTGAGTTATGCCTAAGTATACTGAAACCGACCTGATACTTAACCCCGATGGCAGTGTTTACCATATTAACCTGTTGCCGAAACATATTGCCGATGTCGTAATTGCGGTTGGTGACCCTGGCCGCGTATTTAAAGTCAGCCAGCATTTCGATGAGATCGAGTTCGAGATGAACAAAAGGGAATTCATTACCCACGTAGGTACGTATAAGGGTAAACGATTAACTGTAATCAGCACCGGCATTGGTACGGATAACATTGAGATTGTAATGACCGAGCTGGACGCGCTGGTTAACATTGACCTGAAAACACGCGAACCCAAAGCCAGGAAGAAGAAACTAAAAATTATCCGTATCGGAACATCCGGTGCTATCCAGGAAGATATTCCGTTGGGTGCGCATCTTGTAACGGATTATGCTGTTGGTCTGGATAATCTGTTGAATTTTTATGAGTTAACCTCAACGGATTTAGAAAATGCAATTGCAGACGATATTCAAAAGAAAGTAAAATTGCCATTTAAGCCCTACGTAGTTCAGGGATCGGCCACCTTGCTGAATGAGATCGGATATGATATGATTAGCGGTAATACCATTACAGCTCCGGGTTTTTATGCACCCCAGGGAAGACGGGTGCGGGCAGCCATCCGTTTTCCGGATTTACTGAAAGAATTGAACTATTACCATAATAAGAGCAGCGATTTCTGGCTTACCAATTTTGAAATGGAAACGGCATCGTATTACGCGTTGGGCCGTTTACTTGGCCACGAGATGTTGAGTGTAAATGCCATCATAGCCAACCGTATTAAAACCAAATTCTCCAAAGATCCGGAGAAAGCGGTTGATTCATTGATAAAGAAGGTATTGGAAAGGATATAATCCTAGTAAAAGAACGGATGCACATAGCGTGTATTCATGTACATGCCACATTCAATGGTGCAGTCAATTGCCGTTTACGGCAGCATCCATTTTGATAATATACTTGCCTGCATTAAACGGATCGTCATTGTAAAATCCGGATAAAATCCGGTGAGCGATCTGTTCAACAATTAATTCCTGGTCAGATTTACCTTCTTTGCCTTTCCAGAATACCCGGTTCGGATGGCGCTTCATATCGTCCACGTAATCCTTTGCCCGGTTGTACTGTTCATCGGTAAAGGTAATGGTAAAACAGGTTTTAACTTTTTGAGTTATCATACGCATTCAGGTTTACAATTGGTATGCCAGTTGAGTTCTGGTAAAATAATTAAAATTGTACGGTCTCCGTCAAGTGCCTGCCCGTTCGCGGGCATTTTTGTTCGTACTTGGGACAGTATGGCAAACGCGGTATTTTTGCAGACTATGCGAGAACCCTATCTCTTTACACTGCCGAATGGAATTCAGGTTGCTTATCAGCAAGTTGATAATACGTGTCTTGTTCATTGTGGAGTGGTGATTGACGTAGGAAGCCGCGATGAAGATGAAACAACCCAGGGTATAACCCATTTCTGGGAACATATGGCATTCAAAGGTACCCGTAAAAGAAAGTCATACCACATTATCAATAGTTTGGATTCAGTAGGCGGAGAGCTGAATGCATTTACCGATAAAGAAAAGGTTGTATTCTTTGCTACTGTACGCGATACGTACTTTGAACGGGCAGTCGATGTATTAGCCGATATTACCTTTCATTCTGTTTTTCCGGTGAATCAAATCGAAAAGGAACGAGGGGTGATTCTGGAAGAAATGTCTATGTATCTGGATAATCCGGATGAATCCCTTCAGGATGAATTTGAATCCGTGGTATTCCGACAGCATCCTCTCGGAATGAACATCCTTGGAAGGCCTGAAACCATCAGGCACTTTCACCGTAAGGACTTCCTGGAATTTTATCGGATTCATTTGGATACCTCTCGCATCGTTTTCAGTTGTGTTGGTAACCTGCCCGTGAACAAGGTTGAACAAGTAATTCACAAACATTTAAATGTGAAAATCATGAAGCGGGTTGTTCCCCGGAAACGGTATTCAGGGTATAAAGCCAGTCATAAAGAAGTGATACGACCGGTCAAACAAGCACGGTGCGCCATTGGCCGAACTGCCTATCCGATTCATAGTCAAAAACGAATTCCCTTCTACCTGCTTGTTAATATTCTCGGAGGTCCGGGTATGAACTCGCGCCTGAACTTATCGCTGCGCGAGAAGCATGGTTATGTATACTCCATTGATGCCCATTATATACCCTTTACCGATACCGGTTTATTTGCCCTGTTCTTTGGTACCGAGCCCAAACAGCTCGATCGGTGCATTTCTCTAATCAGGAATGAATTGGATAAATTCATTCAACAACCCTTATCTCCACGGCAACTGAAAGCTGCCAGGGAACAACTCATGGGGCAAATGGCAATAGCCGAAGAGAATAATCTGAGTCTCATGATAATGATGGGAAGAAGCCTTTTGGATTTGAACAAAATACCTTCTTTGGAGGAACTCTTTGAAATTATTCAGCAGACCGATGCTTCTATACTGAGAGCTATTGCTGAAGAAATGTTTGACGATAAAAAATTAAGTTACCTCTGCATGCTGCAGGGTAAAGAATCACGTTAGTAGTATCATGGAAATAGTCAATCCGTTAATTAACCGTTATTCGGAAGTACATACGTCTTCGGAATCTGATTTACTGAAAAGAATTGACCGGCAAACGCATGCCAACATTCTTATGCCGCGCATGTTGTCAGGTCATTTGCAGGGCAGGTTATTATCCATGATCAGCCATATGATCCAACCAAAATCCATACTGGA
>JALOMY010000278.1 GCA_025455225.1 Cyclobacteriaceae bacterium
GCCAGCCGGGTGAAATCACTGTCGGAAGAAACTATACAAAAGCCATCCACTTTGCCGCTGTAAAGAATATCCATGGCATCAATAATCAACGCACTGTCGCTGGAATTTTTACCGGTAGTGTAGCTGTATTGTTGGATAGGTGTGATGGCATGTTCCAGCAATACATTTTTCCAGGCGTTTACAGTAGGTTTGGTCCAGTCGGCATAAATGCGTTTAATGGTCGGTGTGCCATTCTTCGAAATCTCTTCCAGCATTTCTTTTATTGAAAAAGCCGGAACGTTATCGGCATCGATCAGCACAGCCAGTCGTAGGTCTTCCATGGATGATAATGAATGAGTTGAAGATGTAAAATGATAAAGTCGGTAAACGTAAGAAAGGTACAGCTAATACCTGACAATATCAGTCGAATGCGGGGGATGTATGCAGGATTTGTCGTTGTCTGAATACCATTATTGAAGCATCCGTCCGAGTAATTCCTTAAAGCATTTCGCTGCCACCATGGCGGTCATGCCCTGAAGATCTCGGGTGGGGTTAAGTTCAACCAGATCGCATCCAACAACATTACCTTTTACCTGCTGGATCATATTCAATACTTGCCGTGTTGTAAATCCACCTGGTTCATAATGGGATACCCCTGGTACAAAAGCCGGATCCATCGCATCAAGGTCAAGGGAGATATACAGCGGACCATCAAATGAAAGATTGGTTCCTTCTCTCCAGTCTTTCATTTCGATAAGCTCCACACTAAATTTTTCAGCCTGGTCTCGCTGATGCGAATTGAGTGTGCGGATGCCTACCTGCACCAGTCGTTTTGCGAGGCCCTGTTCCATAATGCGAGCAAACGGACTGGCGTGTGAGAAGGGATTTCCTTCAAAGTCGTGGTACAGATCAGCATGGGCATCTATATGCAGGATGTTCAGATCCGGGTACTTTTTCGCGAAGGCTTTGATGATGGGATAGGTGACGGAATGGTCACCTCCCAGGCTCAGAACCCGGTTGCCGGTGTGGAGTTGAGCATCAATTCCTTTTTCAATTTCCTGAATGGCTGCCGGCATTGGAGAAAGCAATAAATCTCCGTTATCCTTCCATCCAAGATGTTGACTCAGATCTAATCCATCCTCCGTGCAATAATTCGATGAAGGTGAATGATAGGCGTCTCGTATGGCATTCGGAGCTGATGCAGCTCCTTGCAGAAAAGATGAATTTTCATCCAATGGAATGCCTACGACTACTATCATCTTTTGTTGCGTAAATCGAATTTAACATTACCGGATTGCAATTCCGAGTTCTTTTAATTGTTCTTCGGAAATCGTTGAAGGCGTATCAATCATCATATCGCGCCCGGCATTATTTTTCGGAAAGGCGATGAAATCACGAATTGATTCAGCTCCACCGAAAATGGAACATAAGCGGTCGAATCCGAAAGCGATGCCACCATGCGGAGGAGCTCCGTATTCAAAGGCATCCATTAAAAAGCCAAACTGCTTCTTCGCTTCTTCTTCTGTAAAACCCAAGTGATTAAACATCATCTGCTGGGTTTTACGATCATGGATACGGATGGAACCTCCGCCAATTTCACTTCCGTTCAGCACCATATCATACGCATTGGCTCGTACATTTCCGGGATTAGTATCCAACAAAGGAATATCTTCCGGTTTAGGTGATGTGAACGGATGGTGCATGGCATGGTAGCGATTGGTTTCTTCGTTCCACTCCAGCAGCGGGAAGTCAATTACCCACAGCGCACTGAATGTATTCTTATCACGAAGTCCTAGTCGATCACCCATTAATAACCGAAGTTCATTTAATTGTTTACGGGTTGCTTGAGCTTCTCCGGCCATAATTAACACTAAATCTCCGGGTTGCGCATTGCACATCTCAACCCACTTTTTCAAATCATCCGATGAATAGAATTTATCAACGGAAGATTTAATTGATCCATCAGCCCGGTATTGTACATACACTAACCCTTTGGCGCCAACCTGCGGACGCTTTACGAATTCGGTAAGTTCATCGATTTGTTTACGGGTGTATTCGGCACAGCCTTTGGCAGTGATGGCAACAACCAATTCGGCACCATCAAACACTCCGAAATTTTTTCCGCTGGTTAAGTCGGTGGACTTATCCGTACTTTTCAGTTCAGTAAACTTCATATCAAACCGGGTGTCCCTTTTACTGTTTTAAAAAGATGACGGATTAATCCTTCAAATGTAGTTAGAATGTCTTCCTGGGTAATGAACGCCATCTCGCAGTCGATCTGGGTAAATTCTGGCTGGCGGTCGGCACGCAAATCTTCATCGCGGAAACATTTTACAATCTGGTAATATCGGTCGAACCCTGATACCATTAACAATTGCTTAAAGGTCTGGGGTGATTGGGGCAAGGCATAGAACTCACCGTGGTGTATGCGTGAAGGCACAACGAAATCGCGTGCTCCTTCAGGTGTGGATTTAATCAGCACAGGGGTCTCCACTTCAATGAAGTTGAGGCTGTCAAGATAAGCCCGGGTTTGCTGGGCCATCTTGTGACGTAATTGCAGACTTTCGCGTACAGGCGTTCTGCGCAGATCCAGGTAACGGTACTTCATGCGCAATTCATCACCACCATCAGTTTCGTCTTCGATGGTGAACGGAGGAATTTTAGATGCGTTTAGCAGGCTCAGATGCGTTACTTTCACTTCAACATCACCGGTAGGCATCTTGTCATTTTTCGAAAGCCGTTCAATAACTATACCGGTAACCAAAATGACATATTCACGCCCCAGGTTTTTAGCTGCGGCAATAAGCGCTGCATCCGTAGTGCTTTCGTCAAAGATCAATTGAGTGATTCCGTACCGGTCGCGAAGATCAATCCACAACAGGCCGCCTTTATCGCGAAGTCGTTGTACCCATCCGGCTAATGTAACAGTTTGATTGACGTGTGCGAGGCGCAGTTCACCGCAGGTATGCGTTCTTAACATGTGTGTTTTACTTAATATTGTACGATAATTGCAATCTGATTCGTTAACTAGTGGCTTCCGTACTTCAGAAAACCCTGATGTGTTCGGTCAAGCAGGCGCGAATTTAATAATAACTTTATTCAGGCTAGTCAGGATGGAAAATATTACAAGAAACCGGCTTACGACCTTATTACTGCTTATTGCAATAGTACTCTGTTCATTCGATGCCGGAACCAAACTGGTTCGGATAAAAATTTCGGAGGATTTGTCTGTTTTACTGCCCAAGGAGTTCCGCCCCATGGATGACCTTGATTTTCTGCAACGATATCCTTCGGTGCGCAGCCCGGTGGCCGCCTACACAAACCCTGACCGGGAAGTGGATTTCAGCATAAATATTTCAGCCTCCCAATGGCCGGATGCCAACCTGGAAATGGCACAAAAGTTTTTTAAAGCCAGCCTGCTTAATATGTTTGATAATGTTGAGTTGATCGGAGAGGGGATACACGAGGTACATGGTAAAAACCTCATCTTTTTCGAATTCGAATCCCGCGTGAAAGGAGATGCTAGTAAACAGGAACTGCGCTCCCCGGTGCTCAATTACACATATATTCAATATCTGGTGGAACCCGGACGTACCCTGGTTTTTTCATTTAATTGTCCGAGGCGGATTCGGCCCGATTGGCAGGAGACAGCCCATAAAATCATGACCAGTATCCGGTTTAAATAAATCCAACGGAAGACAACGCATTTTCAGAAAGCCACCCCTACATGACCGAATTATTTACCGATGAATACTTCATGCGCGAAGCGCTTAAAGAAGCCCGGAAGGCATTAGACATCGGGGAAGTTCCGGTTGGTGCTGTCGTGGTTTGTAAGAACAAAATCATTGCGCGGGCCCACAATCAAACCGAAAAATTAACCGATGCAACGGCTCATGCCGAGATGCTTGCCATGACAGCCGCTGCCAATTACCTGGGATCGAAATACCTGAATGAATGTACACTATATGTAACCCTAGAGCCCTGCGTAATGTGTGCCGGGGCCTTGCAATGGGTACAATTACAGAGGCTGGTCTATGGCGCAACAGACCCTCAGCGCGGATACCGACTGGTAAAAAGTCCGGTTCTTCATCCCCGGACCGAGGTGGTTGAGGGTATTAATATGGAAGAAGCTTCCGAGCTGATTCATTCATTTTTCAGGAGATTGCGCGACAAGGATTAACCATTCCTTCATAATATGCCGGTGTTCACATCAAATTAAAAGTTCATGTGAACTGAATTTCATCGTCATTGTTAGGATAGTATATTTGTTGGCCCTGTTTGGGCCAACAGGTGAAATTAATGTTCAACATTTAACCAATTTATTATGCCGTTTACGTTGCCGAATTTACCCTATGCTTTCAACGCATTGGAACCTCATATTGATGCCCGTACCATGGAGATCCATCATGGCAAGCACCACAATGCCTATGTAACCAATTTGAATAATGCAGTAGCTGGAAAACCGGAAGAGAACCTTTCTATTGAAGCGATCTGCAAGAGCATTTCGAAATATCCTGTAGCCGTACGAAACAACGGTGGAGGTCATTACAATCACAGTTTATTCTGGACCATAATGGGTCCTAATGCAGGAGGCAATCCTTCTGGCGCCTTGGCGGATGCAATCAATTCTGCCTTTGGTAATTTCGATGAATTTAAAACCAAATTCGGTGCGGCTGCTGCTGGTCGGTTTGGTTCGGGTTGGGCCTGGTTAATTGTAGATGAAGCCGGCAAGTTGCAGATCACTTCAACACCCAATCAGGATAATCCGTTAATGGATATCGCTGAAGTGAAGGGAACTCCACTTATGGGTCTTGATGTGTGGGAACATGCTTATTATTTACATTACCAAAACCGCAGACCGGATTATATTTCCGCCTGGTGGAATGTGGTGAACTGGAATGAGGTAGCCAAACGATTTGCAGCTGTTAAATAAAAGTAATTCCTGGTCCCACTTAACTGGGAGTTGAGATTATCGATACCATTCAGGATTTGGACGATAAGACTCCGGAGCTTAGAGGCTCCGGAGTTTTTATTTTGAAGGCAGTATAAATGAGACGCCTGTTCGAACGGCAAATTCTCCCCGGAAATAAAAATCACCAATCAGTTCGAAGCGAAGATTTGGTTTCAGCGGAAAGGCCCCACCAACACCTGTCGAAAAATCGTTCTCTCCGATCAATCCCCTAAAGCGGACAAACAGATTATCTGTAGGATACCAACGCGAACCGATAACGAAACTTTCGTCATTGAAAGTCCAGATTTCAAGCCCTGCCGTTGCTGTAAATTTTCGGATAACGAAGTAATTGGCTTCAATACCAATCTGGGCTTTATCGAACATTTCCTGATTATCGGTTTTTATCAGATCCAGCGCACCCGAAATCATAAAATCATTTGCACTTTGAGCAATAGCGCCTGCTGTACAAGCCAACATAAGACTAACTAGGAAAATAATTCTTTTCATTGTGCACGAAGTTGCGCAAAGATAGCAGAGACCATGTGAATACAGATTATTTCTTTTCTTCGATTAATTTGAGCACCGCCAGGTATTCATCACGGAGCCGGGCTGCCTCCATGAATTCCAGTTCTTTAGCTGCTTTCTCCATTGCTTTGCGGGTGCGGTCTGCCATTTTTTGTAACTCTTCTTTAGTGAGATAGGCCACAACCGGATCGGCCGCAAGGGAGGCTTCCTCATTCTCTACGTAATAATTTCGGGTGGACTTCTTCGCATCGGCTACCTTGGTCTGGCTCAGAATGGCATCTTTGGATTTAATCACTGTTTTTGGAGTAATGCCATGTTCCAGGTTGTAATCCTGTTGAATTTTTCGCCTGCGGTTGGTTTCATCAATAGCATTCTGCATGGACTCCGTAATTGTGTCGGCATACATGATCACACGGCCATTCACATTTCGGGCAGCACGCCCAATCGTTTGTACAAGTGAACGCTGGTTACGAAGAAATCCTTCTTTATCGGCATCCAGAATGGCCACCAGTGAAACTTCAGGAAGATCAAGACCTTCCCTGAGCAAGTTGACACCCACCAGAACGTCAAAAACACCTAATCG
>JALOMY010000279.1 GCA_025455225.1 Cyclobacteriaceae bacterium
TCAAGGCGGGTAAAATTATCAACAGAAAATTCACGTTCTCCGTACTGGAGCGGTCCAGGATCATCGGAAATACAGGATGAAAAAGCGAGGAGTCCAGCAATTAAAATGTTTACTAATCCGGTTTTAATTAACGTTTTCATAATTTAAAAGTCATGGTTTTAAGTACATGACAACCAGTTGGGCGTCTACCCCTATGGTACCATGTAATTTTTTTTGAATACGGATCGCGAGCCGTAAAGTTTCTTTAATAGGGTAATAGTTTTAAAGACACCCGATATATACATAATTCAACTTTTCATACCTTGAATAAAAGAAGATATACTATGAGTAAACTGATGCATTGTTTATGGATTTCTGCATTCCTTCTTATTTGCAGTTGCAACCAGAATGAGGTTTACGATATAGTCTTAAGCGAAGGAACGGTCTACGATCCTGAAAGTGGATTGCAGGAGGAAATGAATATAGGCATCCAGGGCGATCGGATTGCGAAACTTTCAAAAGAAAGCCTGCAAGGAAGACGCACAATCAGTGTCAAAGGCCTTGTGGTAAGTCCGGGATTTATTGATTTACATGTTCATGGTACCACCATCATGGAAAATCAGTTCCAGGTACACGATGGCGTAACCACAGCTCTTGATTTAGAGTTTGGCGCTACATCCATTCAAGAATTTATCCAACAACGCACCGGTCATTCACTGGTGAATTTCGGAGCTTCGGCTGCATATGGATTGTTGCGAATGCAGGCATTGAACGATTCAGTGATCAGTAAAAATTCAGAAAGTTCAATTCAGGTACCGGCTGATCTCCGCTTAGATACAATGGCAATTGAAAGAGCGAAAACATTGGTCCGTAAACAAATTGAGAATGGGGCATTGGGCATAGGCGTTCCGATAGGTTATTTTCCTTCCGCTTCAAGAAGGGAAACCTATGAGATTTATAAACTGGCGCATGAATTAAAAGTACCCATCTTTACGCATATCCGTATGGGCAAAGCATTAGCTGTGCAGCAAGTGCTGGCGGATGCCATGACGACCGGGGCATCGCTTCACATAGTACATATCAACAGTTCCTCGGGTGAAGAAATTGATCTTACACTTGAGATGATACAGAACGCGAGACAAAAGGGATTTGACATAACAACGGAAGTATACCCCTATACAGCAGGATCAACCGACCTGGCTTCAGCAATTTTTCAACCTGGTTGGCAGGAAAACCTGGGAATAACCTATCGCGATCTGCAATGGGTTGAAACGGGAGAACGGCTAACCGAAGAAACCTTTAATCAATACCGGAAAACCGGGGGAATTGTTATTGTACATCAGATGCAGCCGCCCTGGATAAAAACAGCTATTCAATCGCCATTTACTCTTATTGCATCTGATGGCATGAAGTATTCAAGGTTGGCGCATCCCCGTACAGCTGGTACGTTTTCAAGAGTTTTAGGAAAATATGTGCGTGATGAACAGGTGCTTACTCTTATGGAGGCTCTTACCAAAATGACCCTGATGCCGGCCAAACGATTGGAGTCGATTGCACCGGATATGAAAAAACGAGGCCGGATTCAGGAAGGGTGTTATGCGGATATTACGGTTTTTGATCCGGCTATAATAATAGATAAAGCTACCTTTGATGAAGGACTCAAATTTTCAGAAGGTATCAGTTTTGTGATAGTAAATGGTATGGTTGTGCTCGAAAATGGCAACCTTGTTGATAAAGTCTTTCCAGGTCGTGCTATTTTGAGCCAGCTTCCCTGAAGTATTTACTAATTCTTACAAATTAGGCCACAGAGCATTATGCTCCTTTAGAATTGCTCAATCTTATATCCTATGAAATTGAAAGATTTCATAGGATTTAACTCATTAAATTTTTTTTTATTCTTCATAGGGGTAAGCTCGTACTGAAGTGTCATAGTAACAAATTCGATTACTATGAAAAATTCCTTAATCCTCATTTTTACTTTATTTATTTCAGGAATGTCGTTTGCTCAGTCGGGTGACGAGCATCAATCAGACATCCAAACCATTTTCAAAAGTTCGCGCGTTACCGGTTATGGCGCCATAACCAATAAGTTTACGTCTATCCGGGGCGAATATGCCAATGTGGTTGGTGCTTACGGAGGCGTATTTATCAACCGAAATGTAATGCTGGGTGTGGGTGGCTTTGCCACTACCAATGCTATTTCAGTTCCTGATGAGTTCAAAGCCAAACCTGGTGAAAATTTAAGCTACGGATATGTTCAAACTGGCTTAATGTCAGAATGGGTACTTGCCTCCAACAAACCGGTGCATCTTGTTCTGTCCATGTTTGCAGGAGCAGGATTTACCTATCAGTATGAACACTGGACGAATGCAAATTATGAGTGGGAGGAATTCCATGGCCCCTATGATCAGAACTGGTTTTTTGTGGCAGAGCCGGGAGCGGAATTGGAGGTTAATCTCTTTCGCTGGATGCGTATGAGTCCTGGAATCAGTTATCGCAAAGCTTTCAACAGCTCAGGTCTTGGTCTGTCAGATGATGACATGAGCGATTGGACCTACAGCTTTACCTTAAAATTTGGGAAGTTCTGACTTCCCATTTTTTTAAATCCTGTTACGGTTTATGTAACAGTTAATGCACATCATCAAGGGGCTTTCGCATAGTATCGAGCTCCCTTGATTTCTTCATTTCAGATGGTGTTAATCCGGTAATTTTTTTGAACTGAGCTGAAAGATGAGCCACGCTGCTGTATCCTAACCGGTCGGCTATTTCACTGAGGTTTAATTCATCGTAGAATAATAACTCCTTGGCCCGTTCAATTTTTTGCCTGATAATGTATTGTTCAAGGGTAATTCCTTCTACTGAAGAAAATAAATTACTGAGGTAATTGTATTCGTAGTGCATTTCTTCCGAAAGGATATCCGACCAGTTGTGTTTGCGTTCCACCCGATCGGAATGATGGATGATCTGGATGATTTTATTCTTAATTCCTTCGATCAAACGTGCTTTACGATCGTCAATCCGTTCAAATCCCAGTGCATGCAGTTCATTATCAAGTTGTTTCACTTGTTCCGCTGTCAAAGTATCCGTACTGAGAACGACTTCACCAAGTGTTACTTTTAAAGGATTGAGATTCAACCTTTCGAAAAGATGTTGTACCGCGAGGATGCACCGGTTACAAACCATGTTCTTGAGGTAAATGTGTGTCATATTTTGGAAAGGATCGTAATGAAAGTACTATGGAATTTAAGAAAATGTAGTCAAAACATTAATCCGTTTTACCGGGTACCTCAACACCAATCCATCCCAGATGGGTATGCTTGAAGTGATCAGGAAATTTAAGTCCGAAACCAAATACCCGGTCAAATGAACTATGACCGAATAACACTACACCTGCAAGGGTTAGTTCATGCACTTTGAAAAAGTATCCGGCCAGATAACAGGTAATAGCAATGCCTTTGTGATGAAGCAGATTGTAAGTAAAGGCTCCAATTTTTGTATTGATGATATAGCCCAGCATTCCAATATCCGGTAGAAGGAACAGTGCCCAGAATACCCAACCTTCAAATGGAAGAAAGGAATTCATGTAGATGGCAAGACCAAACATGGCGAGCTCTTCAATTTTCAGAATGTTTTTCATTCTATCTATTTTTAATGAATTAATTCTTTACCTGATCCTTAATCCCAAATCAGATCTTCGAAAATCAGAAATACTTCTTATACCACCATTGAAAAACAATCAGTCCCCAAATACGTGCATGAATATCCTGTGGATTGGAGGAAAACAATTGTTTTTTTAGTTTTTCAATTTCAACGTAGTGAAAGATATTTTGTTCTTCAATGAAGTGCTTTGATAACAGATCATCGACAATTAAGGATTTCATTTCGTTGCGAAACCATTTCAAGAGGGGCACTTCAAATCCTTTTTTTGGTCGGTTGTATAATTCCGGTGGAAGAAAATCCTTAAAGGCATCCTGAAGGATTCGTTTTCGAATACCTGTTTTGATTTTATAATCATCTGGCAGACTGAAAATGAAATTAACGAGTTCGTAG
>JALOMY010000280.1 GCA_025455225.1 Cyclobacteriaceae bacterium
GCGGTACATGAACGGGGCTGCAACAAATCCTGATTTTAATGTGGTTTGCTGGGCCGGAGCTCAAGTTAAAAATGCACTTGATGCAACCATTGCCCTTGGGGGATCAAACTATGTATTTTGGGGCGGGCGCGAAGGCTATATGACCTTGCTGAACACCAATATGAAAAAGGAGCAGGAGCATATGGCAAAGTTTCTTCATATGGCCCGCGATTACGGAAGGAAGAATGGCTTTAAAGGAACCTTCCTGATCGAACCCAAGCCGATGGAACCATCCAAACATCAGTATGACTTTGATGCGGCAACTGTAATCGCTTTTCTCCGCGAGTTTGATTTAATGAATGATTTCAAATTGAATATTGAAGTGAATCATGCCACGCTGGCCCACCATACCTTCCAGCATGAATTACAGGTGGCCGCCAATGCGGGTGTGCTTGGAAGCATAGATGCCAACCGGGGCGATTACCAGAACGGATGGGATACCGACCAGTTCCCGAACAACCTATATGAATTAACAGAAGCCATGCTGGTAATTTTGCAAGCCGGTGGATTTAAAACCGGGGGCATCAATTTCGATGCAAAGACCAGAAGAAATTCAACCGACCTGGAAGATATCTTTTATGCCCACATCGGTGGAATGGATGCTTTTGCCCGCGCCTTGCTGGTGGCACATGCCATTATTGAGGACGGAGAATACGCTCAGCTTTTAAAGCAACGATATTCATCTTTCGACAAGGGCAAAGGAAAGCAATTCGAACAAGGTAAACTTACCCTGGGGGATCTTCACAAGGAAGCCATGCGAAACGGAGAACCTGTCCAGATCAGCGGCAAGCAGGAGTACATTGAAAATCTGTTGAACCGGTTTATGTAAGGGTTTGCTCCTTACTGGTTAACTGAACTTAACCTGATTGAAACGGGTTGTTCAGGCAACTTTGATAGTGTTTACATGGCTGTTTCCGGATCATTCAAATCGTTTACCGATTCACTTCCACTTCAGGATGAACGCATGCCCTTGTTATTCATCGGCCATGGCTCACCTATGAATGGAATAGAAGATAATGAGTTTTCCAACCGATGGAAACAAATGGGTACCGAAATTCCGGTTCCAAAAGCGGTATTGGTTATCAGTGCCCACTGGCTAACAAGGGGAACCCACATCACTGCGATGCCCGAACCAAAAACCATTCATGACTTTGGCGGATTTCCACAGGCCCTGTATGAAGTTGACTATCCTGCACCGGGTGATCCCCAGTTGGCATTTGAAACCAAGCAATTGATCACAAAAACAGATGTAGGTCTTGATCACGACTGGGGCTTGGATCATGGAACATGGACCGTGGTTCGGCATATGTATCCACAGGCACAAGTTCCGGTAGTTCAGCTTAGCATTGATTATCATAAGCCGGCTAATTATCATTATGAACTGGCGAGTGAGTTAAGTGCATTACGAAGAAAAGGAGTATTAATTATCGGTAGCGGAAACATGGTGCATAACCTGAGGATGGTCGATTGGACGAAGGTGAACGAACCTGATTTCGGTTATGACTGGGCTGTGGAAATGAATGAGGTTTTTAAGACCAAAATTTTAAATCAGGATCATCCGGGATTGATCAATTATGATTCGATCGGAACGGCTGCACGCTACGCTATTCCAACCCCGGATCATTACTATCCCTTGCTCTACATTCTTGGCTTACAGGAAAAGGATGAGCATGCTGAATTCTTCAATGATAAAGCAATTATGGGTTCTCTTACTATGACCAGTGTTAAAATCAATAAAGATTGATGGTTAGTTTAATGGAGTAGTGTAACCCGAGTACTCAAGAAATAGTGTGATCAGAAATTTTCATGCATCCATTGTTTGGTCAAAGCGGCCCTGACTATGAAATACATCAACAGCCCAATTGGGCCCAGCATAAAAGTAAAGAACAAACAAGGTAGGATATAGAGATGGCGAATGTTGAGTTTCTGACTGTTGCTAACAATCCAGGTTCCAACAAATAAATCAAAGGCGAGGTAATGAACCCAGCCGGTCAAAACAGCTTCCTTGTTTTCAAATAGTTTCATGACACCATTCAGCGAGCTGAAGTTGCCTTCAGAAGTACCAAAGAAAAGTACGATTAAAACAAGGTAAACACCGGCTAACAATACTATCCACGCTCCGGAAAGAACAATTTTTTTTGTCCATGCCCAGCGTGGAGCAAGTGCCATAAACAGCCAGCCAACCAAAGCAATAAGGTTGCAAAGGGAGAACAATTGGTCTGCATTCATAAACAGGAAGTTAGAAATTATTATGCATTAACGTTAATCTAATCACCATACCGGGAATACATTTTCTCACTGGAAGTAGACCATATTTATGCGCCTTGTGCTACCTGAAGTTTTCGGGCAAGCCAGAGTGAAACCAAACTGAATCCAACAGCAATCAATCCGACATATTCATAGTTAACGAGAGCTTTAATATCAGGTCCGAATGAAGATGGTCTTTCGCTGATAATGGTTCCTGCCAGGAATGATGCCAGCCCGGAAGTTAATTGTTGCACGGAAGAACGAATGCTCATATAACTGCCGCGGCTTTCGGGTTGAATGATGGCAGTTTCCATCGTTGTGGAGGGCACCATTCTTCCGTTACTGAAAATGAAAAACACACCGGAAACAACGAGTGCAGCCCATAATGGAATGGGGGGCAGGTTTGTAATTGCGATTATGGGCAGTATAACAAGGCTTCCGAATATGGTAAATATTTTCAGTCGCCCATATTTGTCGGCCATCTTGCCCACCCACGGAGAGAAAAAGAACGTGAGTGCTCCGCCAACCAGGTAAATATAAGACAGCTCGCTGTTGGAGAAACCAACGTTGCCAACCATGTAAGCAGCAATGAAAGGAATAATGGTAAAATGCCCGAGTGATAAAACGGATGTAAAGCTTAATCCTTTCAGGGTATTCCGCTGACCAAATATGGTAGTTAATATCTCCATCGGACTTTTTGCCTTGCTGTTCAGGTGCGCCCGCAAAGCGGGTATGAAAAACACCATGAGAAAGAAAATGATAACGGCCAGTAATCCCAGGAATAAAAAGGGTGCATGCCACGAAAATTCACTGGCTAAGAATAAACCGAAGGGAACACCAAATACGGAAGCCACTGAAAATGAAGCCATAATGATTCCTATTCCTTTGGCTCTTCGTTCCAATGGAATTGCATCACTGACGATCGATAAAATCAAGGCACCCAATACACCACCAAAGGCGCCAGCAATAGAACGGGCTATCAATAAAAGGCCAAATGTTGGTGCCAGGGCACAGGCCAATGTACCCAGGGTAAAACCGGCATACATGACCAGCATCATGCGTTTACGGTCATGTCGGTCAATTTGGAAAGCCGCCAGGAAACCGGAAACCCCGGCCGTGATGGTGTAGGAGGAAACCAGCAGGCTGAATTCCTGGGCTGTAATTTTAAAAACGCTCATAAGCGAAGGACTTAACGGCATCATGATCATGAAGTCCATGATGTGGGTAAACATGGCTGCCGAGAGTAATAAGAGTAAAATCCGTTCGTTTTTCATGCAATGGTTTAACCCTTTATCGTCTGAAAGGTTATTTGAATAAAGAGTCCAAATTAACGGAATGATGTTTGTATTGATTGCGCTTCAGAAGTATTCTTGATATTTTGAATCATTAAAAAAGATCCTGATTTCATGGTTTTGTATCGTTGGGGTATCGCGGGGGTGCTAGGGCTGTTCAGCTTGCTGGCTGTTAATTCAGCATATGGTCAGCGCAAAGAGGATTTTACATCCTATTTCCGGATTGGGGATGTTCCTTACACGGAAGATAAATCAGCTAAAGCCAATAAACTGGATGTATATATGCCCAAAAAAGGAAGCCGGTCTCCGGTAATAATTTATGTTCATGGCGGAAACTGGAATTCAGGCGATAAAAAGGAAGTTGATACCAAACCTGAATATTTTACTTCACTCGGATACATTTTTGTTTCGGTTAATTACCGGTTAGCTCCATCGGCTTCGAAT